>NZ_JAUSME010000199.1 GCF_030645555.1 Herminiimonas sp. | reverse complement strand
AACGGCTTGACCAGATAATCGTCGGCCCCGCTGTCAAAGCCGGCGACCTTGTCGTCCAGCGTATCGCGCGCGGTCAGCATCAGCACTGGCGTATCGTTCTGCAATTCGTCGCGCATCTTGCGGCACAGGGTCAGTCCGTCGATGCCGGGCAGCTTGATGTCGAGGATGACGGCGTCGTATTCATGCTGTGCCGCGAGTGCAAAGCCTGCGTAGCCGTTGGCGGCGCAGTCGAGTACATAGCCGCGCGGCTCCAGGAAGGCATAGAGGTTCGCGACGATATCGGCATTGTCTTCAATGATCAGAATGCGCATGGTGTGTAGGCGAGTGATCGCCAGTTTTCTCTTTGATGGTCTGGTTGTTTCCTGAAAAGTCGCCGGCTGTTGCTGCTGGCCGGCCAACCCCTTGCGTCTGTCTGGCGCCTGGCATCGATACTATCCGGCGTCAGCGCTGGCGTATCGTAGCATCTGGCGCGGCGTCATCTTTGCCGTATTAACAGGCGATAGTTGAATTGTCGGCGATAAACCGTTGTGCGCAAAGCCTGGCGCAATTTATTTTTGCGCCAGCGCTCTTTCAATAGCCGCTATCAAGGCCTTGTTATCGGGCGTTATTCTGGATGGATAGCTGTCGACTACCTTGCCGCTCCGATCCAGCAAAATCTTGTGAAAATTCCATTTCGGCGGCTGCGCACCAGCCTTCATCAAGGATTTATAAAATGCATTGCTGTCCGGGCCGATGACCGAGGTTTTTGCAAACATCGGGAATTTCACGCCGTAAGTGTTGTGGCAAAACTCGGCAATTTCCTTGTTCGCGCCCGGTTCCTGCTGGCCAAAATCGTTGGCAGCAAAGCCCAGGACGACCAAGCCTTGCGCCTTGTATTTGGCATACAGCTGCTCCAGCCCTTCGTATTGCACCGTAAAGCCGCAATAGCTGGCCGTATTGACTACCAGGATGACTTTGCCTGCGTACTGACAAAGATTTTGCGGGGTTTCATCTTGTAAACGATTGACGGTGTGGCTCAATGTCGCGGGGCAGGCAGCGTTGGTGGCTGCCTGTGCGGGCGCAGGCACCCCAGCACCAAGGCTGGATAGCAGGATGAAATACAGGAACAGGGAAATGAATTTTTGCATGAGGGCTATTGATGTTGAGGCAGATGGACTCATATTGCATCAAGGCGCGGCTTTTGTCATGGCTGGCGCCGCGGGTCTGATCAGTGCGCTTGGCAGGATCGTGGTTTCCAGCGCGTTGATGCGCGAGCGCAAATGCCGGATGCAATCATTTATTGATGCGTGGAAAATAAAATCCAGGGCAGTAAATCGAAGCTCATGGCATCTGATGGACAGCCTTAGTCTGGGTAAATGGCGAATTTCTTGGTAGAATCAAGTACTTAACTCAATTTTTAAGGCGCGTATGTTGTACCCAGAATTGTTTAAATCCTTAGAGCAGGTTCGTTGGAACATGGAAACAGATATTCCATGGGATCAGTTTGATGGCTCGAAACTGAGCGATGAGCAGGCGCAAACCATCCGCATGAATGCGATCACGGAATGGTCAGCCCTGCCCGCAACCGAAATGTTCTTGCGCGATAATCGCGGCGACAGTGATTTTTCCGCCTTCATGTCGGTATGGTTTTTTGAAGAACAGAAGCATTCGCTGGTGCTGATGGAATATCTGCGCCGCTTCCGGCCCGAGCTGGTGCCGACCGAAGAAGAACTGCATAACGTGCGTTTCGAATTCGATCCTGCGCCTGCGCTGGAAACCCTGACCATGCATTTTTGCGGCGAAATCCGTCTGAATCACTGGTATCGCTGCGCCGCCGATTGGCATACAGAACCTGTCATCAAGCAAATTTACAAAATCATCAGCCAGGATGAAGCACGCCACGGCGGCGCCTACCTGCGCTACATGAAAAAAGCGATGGGCGAAGTCGGCGATAGCGCACGTGTTGCGTTCGCCAAGATCGGCGTCTTGATGGCATCGGCGCGCCGCACTGAAAAACCGCTGCATCCTACCAATCTGCATGTGAATCAGTCGCTGTTCCCGAACGATACGGTGCAGTCGCGCTTGCCGGATCCGGAATGGCTGGAGCGCTGGCTCGATGGCCAGATCAAGTTTGACGGCGAGTGGGAAAAGAAAGTCGTCGATCGCATCTTGCACAATATGTCGCTGCTGTTCGAGCGCACATTCACCACCGTGCAGGAATTGAATCGCTATCGCAAGGAAATCGTGAATCGGATGGCGGCAGTGCAGGCTGCTTGAGTTCGTACTGCTGATTAAAAAAGCCGCAAGAGTGTTTGCGGCTTTTTGTTTGTCTGCGGCGCATGCATGCCGCAATTGAATATGCGTCCGCATGTCATACAGGAGAATGAATGATGCAAAGACGTACCTTGCTGCGCGCCGCTGTTGTGCTCGGCATCATGCCGGCGCTGGGCTATGCGAAAGCCGCCCAGCCGGTGATAGACGTTTATAAAAGCGCGACCTGCGGCTGCTGTACAGCGTGGATCACGCATCTGCGCGCAAACGGCTTCAAGGTTAATGCACACAATGTGCCGAACACTGCCGCATACAGGACCAAGTTAGGCGTTCCATCGTCCCTGGGCAGCTGTCACACGGGCACGACAGGTGGATATGCGCTGGAAGGCCATGTTCCTGCCAGCGACATCAAGCGCTTGCTGGCAGAAAAGCCCCGCGCCCAAGGATTGGCAGTGCCGGGCATGCCTATGGGCTCGCCCGGCATGGAAGTGGCCGGCGAGCCTGCAGATGCCTATGATGTATTGCTGTTCCAGGCGGATGGAAAGTCCGTCGTGTATCGGCGTTACGCAGCGAAATAAATAAAAAGGACGTTTTTTCAAACGTCCTTTTTATTGTCGAAGCCGGTTTATTATTTGCGGTCAGTGATGCTGGTGTTCGTCATGACTTGCGCCCGCATCTTTTTTCTTGCCGTCTTCAACCCAGATCGAGGTTTCGATTTTCCCGGCTTGCCTGAAGGTCAGCGTCAGCGGGAATTTGTCGCCGGTTTTCAGCGGCGTCTTCAATCCTGTCAGCATGATGTGATAGCCATTCCCCGGCAGCATCACCACTTTTTCTTGCGGTTTGAGTTCTATGCCGCTGACTTCGCGCATGCGCATCACATGATCGGCGCTCATAGACATCGTATGGATTTCTACCGACCTGGCCGCCGGCGATTGCGCGGAAATCAGGGTATCGCTTTGCTTGCCCTTGTTTTCCAGCGTCAGATACACCGCGCCGCTGGTCTGGCCAGCCACGGTGGCACGCGCATAGGGATGATCGACGTATACATCGCCTGCATGGTAATCATGCGCGAATGCAGTGGCGCTGAGCAGCAGGGTAAAGGCGGCGCAAGAGAGTGGGCGAAAATTCATGAAGTCTTTCCGATGAGGGTGCTGAATCTCGTCAGCGTGAAGGGAAGAAAAATTGTGCTGCTATCGTAGCGCAAAACGACTATTTGTTTACTGGCCGCCCGCAAAACCGTTTTGTCGCCACGCTTCATAGACCACCACTGCAACCGTGTTGGACAGGTTCAGGCTGCGATTGTCGGGCCGCATCGGCAGGCGTATGCGCTGCGATGGCGGGAAAGATTCACGCAAGGCTGGATCCAGTCCCTTGGTTTCCGAGCCGAATACGAATATGTCGCCCGGCTGGAAGGCAATGTTGGCAAACGGCGTAGAGCCATGCGTCGTCAGCGCAAACATGCGGGCCGGATTCAAGGGTTGATCGGTGGTGTATGCATCGAGGAAGGCTTGCCAGTTGCGGTGCACTTTCATCTTTGCGTAATCATGATAATCGAGGCCGGCGCGCCGCATCTTGGCATCGTCCAGTGGAAAGCCCAGCGGTTCGATCAAATGCAGCTGTGCGCCGGTATTGGCGCACAGACGGATGATATTGCCGGTGTTGGGGGGGATCTCGGGTTCGACTAATACAACATGAAACAAAACAATTCTCCTTGGCGAGCGAGTCGCTAGTTTATTGCGAAACCAGGCCACGCATCGCATTTTAAATTTGCTTGATGACCGTATTACCTGGGCGGGGTGCGCGCGAAAACAAGATTGGTGACGCGTGCGGCGCCGTGGCGTTTCAGGGTGGCGGCGATTTCATTGAGCGTGGCGCCGGTGGTCATTACATCATCCACTATCCCGACATGGCGCCCGCGCACCAGCGCGCCGGCATGGGCTGGCAACACAAATGCATGGTGCATGTTGCGATGGCGCTCGGCGGGTGGCAACATTGCCTGCATCAGTGTTTCGCGCGTGCGTTCCAGCAATTGCGGCGCCAGCGCTACGGCGATGGCTTGCGCCAGTGGCCTGGCAATTTCCAGCGCCTGATTGAAGCCGCGTTCGGCCAGCCTTTGCTCGCCGAGTGGAACGACAGCCAGCAGGCTGGGCATGGCGAAAGCCGGTTCACGCAATATCGCATCCCGCATCAAATGCGCGAACAGCGGCGCCAGCGCCAGCCGATTGCCAAATTTGAGGGCCAGCACCAGTTGATCGATGGGCGCGGCGTAATCGGCGGCGACTATCGTGGCATCGAAGGCAGGCGGATCGCGCAGGCAGTCGCCGCAGCGTGTTGCCTGCGTGGTCGCAAAGGCAAGCGGTGATGCGCATTGCATGCAGCGCTGCGGATGATGACTGAGAAAGCGTGCATGGCAGTCATCGCAAAGCGCAGCGTTGCCGCTGACGCCGCACAGCGCGCAGGATGAGGGTATGGCCGCCGGCAGGCGCCGGATCAAATGTCGAGACCAGTCGAGTAAACGATAAAGCATCGCGCAGCCCAGCCTTCATGCGTGTAAACTTGGCCGAATTATCTCACTGATGACTACCATTACCTGTGCCTTCCCCATCTGATTCCAATCTTAGTGCGCCGATAGACTTGAGTCGTGTGCGCACCCTGTTCGATGATCCGGCACGCATAGCCGAATCGAACTTCCTGCGGCGCGAGGTCGCGAGCCGCATGCATGAACGTCTGGCCCTGGTCAGGATTTCACCTGAACGCGTGCTGGATGCCGGTTGCGGTGCCGGCGCGGATTTGACGACTTTGCAAAAACGTTATCCGCAAGCGCTGATGCTGGGTCTGGATGCTGCGCCGGCGATGCTGGCCGCCGCCCGGGAAACACAGACTGCGGCGCTGTCGGCGATGAATCGACTGTTACAGCAGTGGTTGCCGGCTGGAATAGGGAAGGACAGCAGCGCGCGTTTGTTGTGTGGCAATTTCGCACAACTGCCGTTCGGCATCAATGCAGTCGATCTGGTGTGGTCGAATCTGGCGCTGCACTGGCATCCGCAACCGGATCGCGTGTTCGCCGAATGGCGCCGCGTATTGCGCCAGGATGGCTTGTTGATGTTTTCCTGCTTTGGTCCCGATACCTTCAAGGAATTGCGCACCGCCTTTGCTGCGGCCGATGCCGAGCCGCATGCCTTGCCCTTCGTCGATATGCATGATTTCGGCGATATGCTGGTCAATGCGGGGTTTTCGACGCCAGTAATGGATATGGAAACGCTGACCGTCACTTATGGCTCGGTTGAAAAATTGCTGGCAGATGTGCGTGCCTGGGGCGGAAATCCGCTGGACACCCGGCGCCGCGCCTTGCTGGGCCGGCATGCGTGGCAGCGGGTGGTGGATGTGCTGGAGCAAAGTCGGCGGGCAGACGGAAAAATCCCGCTGACCTTTGAAGTTATTTACGGCCATGCATTCCGCCCGGCGCCACGCACGACGGCAAGCGGGGAGGCGATCATCCGCTTCGATTTACCAAAAAAATAATTATCTTATTGATACTTTTTATTTCTGCCTGGAATCGATGGATGTTGCGGGTGCGCGCTCAGGGTGCAACGCATTTCCTGCATTTATTCTGTACAAAGAGTAGGAAAAGCCTGTGGCGCGAGGGTGTTGTCATTTGTTTTTATGCTTGATAACACTGCCCTTTCCGACTTATACTTCGACGGTTTTGCGCAATGGCGCTATTGCGTCGGCGCGTTATCGGTCACGTATTTCCAGTTGGATGCAGCATGCATCCGGCTACGGAAAGGCGGTTTTGATCGATGACTGGCAGAAGGTGGAGTTGATCCGGGCCAGTGCTGTGCAATCAATTGGTGGTGATGGGATTGTCAACTACACAGCTTGATGTGGGGTGATTCCTGATGAAATACAAGAGGCGCGAGTTCATGTTTGAACGAACTGCGTCGGGAACTGGGGCAGGCGGTAGTGCCCGGTGGTTAAACAGAATTCTTAATTTGGGCTTTTGAGGAAATCATGAAACATGCGAAGCGCCTTCAATCTTTGATGCTCGGTGCGTCGCTCATGGCGGCAGGTATGCCGTCCTGGGCGGTAACCGATAGCCCGGGCGGCCCGGCAGTACGTCAGTTGAATTTTCACCAACCTGTGACGCAGATCGCTGAACAGATCTATTCGCTGCATACATTGCTGCTGATTATCTGTCTGGTGATTTTCCTCGCCGTTTTTGGTGTGATGTTCTACTCGATTTTCAAGCACCGTAAATCGCTCGGTCACAAATCGGCCACCTTCCACGAAAGCACCGCAGTTGAAATCGCGTGGACTGTCGTTCCATTCCTGATCGTGATCGGTATGGCGCTGCCTGCGACCAAAACCGTGGTTGCGATGAAGGATACGTCGAACGCCGACATCACCATTAAAGCCACCGGCATGCAATGGAAATGGGGTTACGACTACCTCAACGGCGAAGGCGAGGGCATCAACTTCCTGTCGAACCTGTCTACGCCACGCGAGCAGATCGTCAATCCTGGCGTGACTAAAAACGACAACTACCTGATCGAAGTCGACAACCCTGTCGTCGTGCCGGTCAACAAGAAAATCCGTATCGTCCTGACAGCGAATGACGTGATCCACTCGTGGATGATTCCTTCGTTCGGCGTCAAGCAGGATGCGATTCCTGGTTTTGTGCGTGATACCTGGTTCAAGGCTGAGAAAATCGGCACCTACCGCGGTCAATGCGCCGAATTGTGCGGCAAGGATCACGCCTTCATGCCTATCGTCGTCAATGTAGTCAGCGACGAAGACTACACGGCATGGGTCAATGGCAAGAAAAAGGAAATGGCTGCGAACGCAGACGATCCTGCCAAGACATGGACCGTGGACGAGTTGGCCCAGCGCGGCGAAAAAGTCTACACAGCGAATTGTATCGCTTGCCATCAGGCAAACGGCAAGGGCGTGCCAGGCGCGTTCCCTGCGCTGGATGGATCAGCTATAGTCAACGGTCCTAAAGACGCGAATATCAACATTTTGCTGAATGGCAAAAATGCGATGCCTGCGTGGAAGTCTGTGTTGTCTGATACCGAAATTGCTGCGGTGATTACCTATACCCGCAATCATTGGTCCAACAAGGCGTCGGAAAATATTGTTCAACCAGCTCAAGTGCTGGCTGCGCGTAAGTAATTGAATCAGGAGATTGAGATGAGCACAACCGCAGTCGATCACGCACACGATCACTCGCACGACCACGACCATGCGCACGATCATCCGCATGGCTGGCGTCGTTGGGTATATGCGACCAACCACAAGGATATCGGTACGTTGTACCTGTGGTTTTCTTTCGTCATGTTGTTGTCCGGCGGCTTCCTCGCGATGTTGATTCGCGCTGAATTGTTCCAGCCTGGCCTGCAATTGATGCAACCTGAGTTTTTCAACCAGCTGACCACGATGCACGGTCTGGTGATGGTGTTCGGCGCGATCATGCCGGCCTTCGTCGGCTTTGCCAACTGGATGGTGCCGCTACAAATCGGCGCTTCAGACATGGCATTTGCGCGGATGAACAACTTCTCGTTCTGGCTGCTGCCGCCTGCAGCATTGCTGCTGGCAACATCGTTCCTGGTTCCTGGTGGCGCAACGGCTGCCGGCTGGACGCTGTATGCACCGCTGTCGACCCAAATGGGACCTGGCATGGACATGGCAATTTTCGCCATGCACCTGATGGGCGCCTCGTCGATCATGGGTTCGATCAACATCATCGTCACCATCCTGAACATGCGCGCGCCTGGCATGACCCTGATGAAACTGCCGATGTTTTGCTGGACCTGGTTGATCACCGCTTATCTGCTGATCGCTGTGATGCCGGTTCTGGCTGGCGCGATCACGATGACCTTGACCGACCGTCATTTCGGCACCTCATTCTTTAATGCAGCTGGTGGCGGCGATCCAGTCATGTATCAGCACATCTTCTGGTTCTTCGGACATCCAGAGGTGTACATCATGATTCTGCCGGCGTTCGGCATCATCTCGCACATCATTCCTGCATTCGCCCGCAAGCAATTGTTCGGCTATGCATCGATGGTGTATGCAACTGCTTCGATTGCCATCCTGTCCTTCATGGTATGGGCGCATCACATGTTCACCACCGGTATGCCGGTGACTGCGCAGTTGTTCTTCATGTACGCAACGATGTTGATTGCAGTGCCTACCGGCGTGAAGATTTTCAACTGGGTTGCGACGATGTGGAGAGGCTCGATGACGTTCGAGACACCTATGCTGTTCGCAATCGGCTTTATCTTCGTGTTCACGATGGGTGGCTTCACCGGCTTGATTCTGGCGGTAACGCCTATCGATATCCAGTTGCAGGATACCTATTACGTGGTTGCCCATTTCCACTATGTGCTGGTGGCTGGTTCCCTGTTTGCCTTGTTCGCCGGTTTCTACTACTGGGGTCCAAAGTGGACAGGTTACATGTACAACGAAACACGCGGCAAAATCCATTTCTGGGGTTCGCTGGTTCTGTTCAACATTACCTTCTTCCCTATGCACTTCCTGGGATTGGCCGGTATGCCGCGTCGTTACGCTGATTACCCTGCGCAATTTACCGACTTCAACGTGATTGCGTCTATCGGCGGCCTCGGCTTCGGCTTGATGCAGGTGTACTTCCTGTTTGCAGTCGTGATCCCATCGATCAAGGGCGGCGTGCCAGCTGCTGACAAGCCATGGGATGGCGCTGAAGGTCTGGAATGGACTGTGCCTAGCCCAGCACCTTTCCACACTTTCGAAACACCGCCGACTGTTAAGTAAATGGAGTGGCGGGCGCGAGCCCGCCTTCATATGACGGATCAAAAAAAGCGTAATTTGCGTACCGGCCTGATACTGGCGGTAATAGCAGCGGTCTTCATGCTCAGCGTGATCGCCAAACGCGTGTGGTTTAGTTAGGGCAAGATGGAAAACCAGACAGAACCAACGGGCAGGTTGAATGCCCAGATGTTCGGCAAGCTGATCGTCATTGCGGTGATGATGTTTGGTTTTGGTTATCTGCTGGTGCCTATATACAAGCAGATTTGCGAAATTACCGGCGTCAATATCCTGAACTCGCAAGAGATGAAGGTAAAGCCCATCGATAATTCGCAAGTCGACAAAAGCAGGACCATCACGGTTGAATTTGATGCAAATACGACCGGGCCATTCCGCTTTCGCCCGACGGTAAACAGCATGCAAGTGCACCCGGGTGAAATGACGCAGGTGGTGTACGAAGTGGTGAATACGCAGGCCCGCAGTGTAGAGGCGCAGGCGATTCCAAGTTATGCGCCGCAACAGGCTGCAGCGCATTTCAAGAAGGTGGAATGTTTCTGCTTCCAGCAGCAAACGCTGGAAGCAAGCCAGGCCAAGCAGATGCCGGTAGTGTTTTATCTGGATCCGGCGCTGCCCAGGGATGTGAAGACGATTACCTTGTCGTACACTTTCTTTGAGATTGCCAAGCCTGAAAAAAAGGCGGCATTGAAGCCGGCTGTAGCAGGATAAGTGAACAATCGGCATGCAGTCTGGCCGATGCTTGAAATGGAATTTTTATCGCGACGCTTGTGACCTTGGTCAGGGTTGTCGTGGCATCGTAACTATTTGAATATTGTATTGGGAGATGGAGATGAGTGCTCAACACGCGAATGCGCCTTATTATTTCGTGCCTGGCCCGTCCAGATGGCCGGTAACGGCTGGTATTTCGCTGCTCATAATGATGGCTGGTGCATCAGCTTGGGTCAATGATATCGCCTGGGGCCCGTATCTGAATGCCGCCGGCTTGATCGGCTTCCTGGTCGTGCTGTACAAATGGTTCGGCGAGGCAATCGGCGAATCCGAAAGCGGCATGTACAACAAGCGCATCGA
Source organism: Herminiimonas sp. (assembly GCF_030645555.1). Taxonomy (GTDB): domain Bacteria; phylum Pseudomonadota; class Gammaproteobacteria; order Burkholderiales; family Burkholderiaceae_D; genus Oxalicibacterium. Next base: position 3,988 of record NZ_JAUSME010000199.1, on the reverse strand, counting down.
TGCATCCTTCCGCTGGAGCATGAGCTGGTTCATTTTTTCCGAAATCATGTTCTTTGCTGCATTCTTCGGCGCCTTGTTCTATGCCCGCAGCATCACCATGCCTTGGCTGGGCGATCTTGATCACAAGATGTTGTGGCCTGACTTCGCTGCACACTGGGGTAACGTCGGTCCTGCCGGCACGGTTGAGTCATTTGCGACGATGGGACCATTCTGGGTGCCAACGATCAACACGATCCTGTTGCTCACCTCCGGTGTGACCCTGACGATCTCGCATCATGCGATACGTGAAAACCATCGTGGCCAGACAGCATTCTGGCTGGCTGCCACTATCTTGCTGGGCGCGATTTTCATGGGCTTCCAGGTTTATGAATACATGCACGCATACAGCGAGCTGAACCTGAAATTGACGTCGGGTGTCTATGGCTCAACGTTCTTCCTGTTGACCGGCTTCCACGGCTTCCATGTGACGCTGGGTGCGATCATGCTGAGCGTGGTGTTGTACCGTGTCCTGAAGGGCCACTTCACCGCTGACAATCATTTCGCTTTTGAAGGCGCAGCCTGGTACTGGCACTTTGTCGACGTGGTCTGGCTCGGTTTGTATGTGGTGGTCTACTGGCTGTAATTTGCGCTTGCGGTAGTTGGCGAGGCATACAAAAAAGCCGCACTTCGGTGCGGCTTTTTTACGATTGCAGCGCCATGTTGTACGACATGCAAAACGCAGAATCAATAAGCAGTGGGTATCAGCGTATGCCGGTCGGTTGTATATAGCCGAGGCGGTACGCAAGCAGTATCAGGATGAAGAGTGCGATCGAAAATCCGACGCGCATTGCCAGCGCCTTGACCGTGCGATTGCTTTTGCCCTTGTCTTTCATCAGAAAGAATAGTGCAGATCCGAGGCTGCCGAGGATCAGGAGAAAGGCAATGGCGACGATGATTTTCATGATGATTTTATATGGTCGAAGGTCTGATTGTGCAGGCTATTCGACACTGCAGGTATTGAGTGAAGTGATATTGTAATGCGAATCACCTTCCAGTTTAGGCTCATTCCATTCGTTGCCGCCGCAATACTGGTTGCGATCGGCTTGTCGCTGGGCCAATGGCAGACGCGACGCGCTGCCGAAAAAATTGCAATTGAAGAAAAGCTGCAGGCCCGGCAATCTGCACCGGCGCTGCAGCTGGGTGCGGCCCCAGCCAATCTCGATGAGCTTGAATACCGTCGCATTGTCGTCCGGGGTGAATTCCTGCGCGATTGGCCTGTCTATCTGGACAACCGTCCCTACAATGGTGTGGCCGGTTTTTATCTGTTGATGCCGTTCAGGATCGCGGCCAGCAACCGGCATGTACTGGTTGCGCGCGGCTGGATACCGCGTAACGTCGCCGACCGGACCAAGCTGCCGCCTGTAGTTACACCCGCAGGCACGATAGAAATCGAAGGCACGGCGCGCAAGTCGATCGGACAGGTGATGCAGCTGGGCTCGGTGAATGCGCTGCTGCCGAATGCGATTTTGCAGAATATCGACATCGCCAGCTTTGCCGCATCCAGCAAGCTGGATATGCAAAGCATTTTTCTTGAGCAGTTGACGGATACCCAAGATGGCTTGGTGCGGGAATGGCCCTTGCCATCGACGGGCGTGGACAAACATCGCGGCTATGCTTTCCAGTGGTATGCACTGGCAGCGCTGGCTTTCATCTTTTTTGTTGTGACAGGAATTCGACGTGGAACAAAATAAACACAAAGGCCGCTGGAAGCTGTTCGCTGTCGTTCTGGTATGCGCGGCACCGATCATCCTTTCTTATTTCACGTATTACGTGATCAAGCCCGAGAGTCGCACCAATTACGGCGCATTCATCGATCCGCGCGCCCATCCTATTCCGGTGCTGGGTGCCAGCACGCTGGATGGCAAGGCGATGGAACTGGATGCATACAAAGGCAAGTGGATCATGCTGCAGGTAAACGATGCCGAGTGCCAGGCAGCTTGCCAAAAGATCTTGCATGACATGCGCCAGTTGCGTCTGGCACAAGGCAAGGAGATGGAACGCGTAGAGCGGGTCTGGCTGATTACCGATGCCAAGCCGGTGGATACCGCGCTGATGCGCGAATTTGATGGCACCAATATGCTGCGTGCCAGGGCTGATGCAGTGCGCGCCTGGCTGCCGGTGGAAGAAGGCACTACCGCATCTGATCATATCTACATGATAGATCCGCTGGGCAATCTGATGATGCGTTTCCCGAAAGACGCAGACCCGAACAAGATCAAGAAGGACTTGTACAAACTCTTGAAAGCTTCCGCAATTGGTTGAGTCCGGCATGCTGTTTCAGCTGGCGAGCAAGGGCATCTTCGTTGCCCTGCTCGCGTTCGTCATCATCTGGTCTTCCAGGGACCCGAACAAATATCGCAAGCTGGTGTGGGTCACCCTGTTCCTTACTTTCGATGTGATCATGTTTGGCGCATTCACGCGCCTGACGGATTCAGGACTTGGCTGCCCGGACTGGCCGGGTTGCTATGGTCATGCGAATCCGCTGCAGGCGCTCGAACACATACGCGCTGCCGAGGCATTGATGCCGGATGGCCCGGTAACCGTGATGAAGGCATGGATAGAAATGATCCATCGCTATCTGGCCATGGGCATAGGCGTCTTGATCATTGCGATCGTGGTGATTGCTTGGCGCTTCTGGTTGCAGAGCGGCCGCACGCTCACCAGGTTCGCGCCGCATTTCCCGATGCTGTTGCTGGCTTTTGTCTGCGTGCAAGGGGCTTTCGGTGCGTGGACCGTGACGATGAAATTGCAGCCTGTCATAGTCACGATACATTTATTGCTGGGCATGACCTTGCTGGGCATGCTGACGTGGGTGGGCGCACGGCAAAAGGATCATGCCCCGGTCGATAGTCGCGCCTATGCGCTGCGGATACCGGCGGCCATTGCGTTGACCTTGCTGGCATTGCAGATTGCGCTGGGTGGCTGGGTCAGCACCAATTACGCGGCGCTGGCTTGCATGGATTTTCCTCTATGCGATGGCGCACTGATGCCGCAGATGGATTTCGATAACGGATTTACACTCTGGCGCAGCCTGGGGAAAACCGCCGAGGGCGACTATCTGCCATTTTCCGCACTGATGGCAATCCACTGGACGCACAGAATGTTTGCGTTTGTAGTGGCCGCTTACATCGGCTGGGTAGGCTGGAAGGCACTCAGGATTGAAGGATTGCAGCCTGTGGCGCGCGCTGTTCTGGCCGCACTGGCCTTGCAAATCACGCTAGGCATCGCCACGGTTTCATTGAAATGGCCGCTGGCACTGGCGGTTGCGCACAACGGCTGCGCGGCATTACTTGTGCTGTTGCTGGTCATGTTAAACTACAAGGCTCGAATCCCGGGGCAAACCGGGCAAAATCGTGAGCCGGATCACATGGATACCCGCTCATCGTCCGCATCAAAAGATAACGCATGACTACCCTGACCGCTTCTCCCAATCGCATCGCTCAATACTGGGCACTGACCAAGCCGCGCGTGACCCAGCTGGCAGTTTTTTGCGCCGTGATAGGCATGTTTCTGGCGACGCCGGAACTGCCAAGCTGGAAAATCGTGATCGCGGCAACCGCCGGTATCTGGTTGCTGGCCGGTGCAGCATTTGCCATCAATTGCCTGGTCGAACGTGAGATTGATTCACGCATGGCGCGTACAGCGCGCCGTCCTATGGCGCGCGGCGAAATCACCGTGCCGCAGACGCTGGTTTTTTCCGGCGTTATCGGCGGCGCCGGCATGTGGATACTCTACAATTTCGTCAATCCGCTGACGATGTGGCTGACCTTTGCCACCTTCGTCGGCTATGCAGTGATATATACGATCATCCTGAAGCCTGCGACGCCGCAAAACATCGTCATCGGCGGTTTGTCCGGCGCGATGCCGCCAGCCCTGGGTTGGGCTGCCGTTGCGAATGACCTGCCGATGCAGGCATGGATACTGGTCTTGATCATTTTCATCTGGACGC
>NZ_JAUSME010000194.1 GCF_030645555.1 Herminiimonas sp. | reverse complement strand
AGCGGCGGCCCGACATCAGGCGACCAGTGAACTCATCCACGATCACGACTTCGCCGTCCTGCACCACGTAGTGCTGATCGCGGTGGTACAGCAGGTTGCCGCGCAGTGCTGCATACAGATGATGCATCAGCGAAATGTTGGCCGGGTCATACAGCGTCGCGCCTTCGGGAATCAGGCCCAGCTCGAACAAGATGCGTTCGGCGCTTTCATGACCCTGCTCGGTCAAAAACACCTGGTGTGTTTTTTCATCAATGGTGTAGTCGCCAGGCTTGGTCACGCCCTCGCCCGTTCGCGGATCGGCTTCGCCTTCCTGGCGTGTCAGCAAGGGAACGACCTTGTTGATCGCCAGGTACATCTCGGTGTGGTCTTCGGCCTGGCCGCTGATGATGAGTGGCGTGCGCGCCTCGTCAATCAGGATCGAGTCCACCTCATCGACGATGGCAAAGTTCAGGCCGCGCTGGACCCGGTCACCCACTTCGTAGACCATGTTGTCGCGCAGGTAGTCAAAACCGAACTCGGTGTTGGTGCCGTAGGTGATGTCGGCGTTGTAGGCGGCCTGCTTTTCCTCGCGCGACATGTTCGGCAGATTGATGCCGACGCTCATGCCGAGGAAGTTGTACAGCTTGCCCATCCAGCGGGCATCGCGGTTGGCGAGGTAGTCATTGACCGTGACCACATGCACGCCCTTGCCGGTCAGGGCATTGAGATATACCGGCAGCGTCGCCGTGTGGGTCTTGCCTTCACCGGTGCGCATTTCTGAAATCTTTCCGTTGTGCAGCGACATGCCGCCCAGTATCTGAACATCGAAGTGACGCATTTTCATGATGCGTTTGCTACCCTCGCGAACGACGGCGAAGGCATCAGGCAGAAGGGCTTCAAGCGTTTCGCCAGCCGCTACCCGATCTCTGAATTCCTGCGTTTTGGCGCGTAACTGGTCGTCGTCAAATTTTTCGTACTGGGTTTCCAGCGCATTGATTTGGTCTACCGTTTTACGGTAGGTTTTGAGCAGCCGATCGTTGCGGCTGCCGAAAATTTTGGTCAGGATATTGGAAGCCATAAATGCGAAGCCGCTGATGGCCGCTCCCCTGAGCTGGCAATGCGGCCAAAATCCCTTATTGAGTACGGAACTTAAGTGTGGGCACAAGTAGTTAGTTCAACTGTGCGCAAACTTCTGATTTTAGCGCTGCCCGAAAGACGAGCAATCAAGTGTCCAGAAATTGATGCGGTAATCCGGGCTCTGCCGGCAGAATGGGACGGTGCATTGGCAATGGCGGCAACCGATCGATTGAGGCAGGCAGGCAGGCTTTTCCAACTGCTGCCATGTATCCGCGATAATCAGATTGGCATGTCTAATCCAATCCAAACTCTTACCCGCGCGGCCATGTCCTGCACAACCTGAAGATGCACAGGCGCCTTCAATCAACGCTTACGCTGCATCAGGCTGTCGGGGAGTCCCCGACGCTGGCACGGCTGACACAACGGGTGCACGAATCAAACCAGCGGCTCAAGGCAATTGAAGCCCTGATTCCGATCACCTTGCGCCCTGCAGTCAAGGCAGGACCGGTTGATGATGAAAATTGGTGCTTGCTGGTGAGCGGCAACGCAGCCGCCGCAAAAATTCGCCAACTGGTTCCCTTGATGCAGGACAGCCTGCGTCGTCAGGGCTGGAAAGTGGCGACTATTCGGTTGAAGATACTTTTTGCGAAAAGGCAGTAATGCCAGTGCCGCAGGCGCCATGCCCGGGACTGAAAAACTTCTAATGAGTTCTGGTGGTGCCGCTTGTCGGAATCGAACTGACGACCTACCGCTTACAAGGCGGTTGCTCTACCAACTGAGCTAAAGCGGCACAGTTCTTATTCTACTTCACTCGCTTGAGTGAAGGCCTTGGGCGTGGCGGAGGTTTCGGAGGCTCTGGCGAGTCGGATTTCTTCTGCTGGCCTACGCCGCTAGCACCGGTCACCTGCGCGTTGTCGACCAGTTGCATGATCTTGTTTTCCGGCGCTTCAGTGGAGGCCTGCACTGCTGTTACAGCGCCTGAAGGAGTCTCCGCAGGATCAGCAGTTTGCGAATCATGAACTCCGGCAGTCCCGCCTGAGTCCGTCTCCAGCGGAAAGGCCATTCCCTGGCCGTTTTCGCGGGCATAGATCGCGACAACATGACTGATGGGCACCAGGATTTCCCTGGCGCTACCGCCAAAACGCGCCTTGAATTCGATGAATTCGTTGCCCAAGGTCAGCGAACTGGTCGCGTCAAACCCGATGTTGAGCACGATTTCGTTGTTCTTCACGTACTCGCGCGGCACCTGCACGGTGTTATCTACCGACACGGCCACGTAAGGCGTGAAGCCGTTGT
>NZ_JAUSME010000190.1 GCF_030645555.1 Herminiimonas sp. | reverse complement strand
TAATTGCGTAAGACACTTGCCATGCACTCAAGGCTGCTGTCTTTGAAGTGGTAGTTGAAGTGAACCCGCTGTGACGCTGCCGTTTGTGACGTGCAGAAAATGGAAAGAGAAATGGGCGTTGTCTGAGCGCAGCGAGTTTCGCCCGTTTCCCATTTTTTGCGCGGCACAGACGGGAACCCGAAGGGCAGCGGCTGTGCGGTCGCCTTCTTTTGCTTACTTTTCTTGGCGAAGCAAGAAAAGTAAGTAGCCGCCGGGCTACCCCCGGCAGCAGACTACCCACGAAGAAAAAACAGCATCAGCTACGCAAGCGAGCAAAAAACCTACTTGAGCACCATCGTCTTGTACTCATCAAGCAAAATACGATGCCCGACAAAATACTTCACTACACGATGCCGCATCGCTCCAGACACGACAGCGTAAGCATGTATTGCCGATGCAAGAGAATGGCCTGTATGGCAAAGAAGCGCGAGCCAGGCATAGTCGCACGGCCGGCGGAAACCGGCAGTGCTAAGAACCTGTGCTCAGCGCCCACTACAGAAGCTGAGCACAGGCACAGTGCCAAAGCAGGATGGAAGCTTAAAGCGTTTTTGCCACACCCAGGTTCTTCGGTGGCGTAGATGCATGGCCACCTACCTGCACATCGCCCATCAGCTGGCCGCCTTCTTCTATCACCACATTACCGTAGCGAATCTTGCCAGACACCTTGCCGGAAGCGTAAATCACCAGCTTCTGGCGCACTGTCAATTCGCCATCGAAGGTGCCGTGTATTTCAGCGATGTCTATGCCGGCCGATCCCTTGAATGATCCATCCTTGGCAATCTGAATCACGCGCGAATCCATCGTCGCCTCGACAAAACCTTCCACCACCAGCGTATCGCAATCGGTGATTTCTACGCCTTTGAGCTTGATGTTGGGTCCGACTATCAGCTTGCTGCCGACTTCATTGACGCTGGGCGCCGGAGCATGGGCAGCAGTTGAACTGTTGAAATTGCTGTTGCTAGCCATTGGTTTGTTATGAAAACCGGGACTCGATGTATTTGACAACGCAGGGGAATTGCTCGTGCTGGATGGTGAATTTGGCGTGGTGGATTCTCGCTTGCCAAAAAGCGTGTCAGATCGAAGCATGAAATCTCCAGAAAATAATTGTCGCGATGACGTAATAAAGTAAGTAAGTGCCTTGAGTAAGTACGCTCACAGCATCAGCTGCGCATCGCGCGTAAACGACGTTTGCGGTTTTACCTGGTGTGCACCCGAAAATGCAACGCGCAGCTCAGTCATGCCCGCTGCCCGCCACACTTGCAATTGGTACTCGCATCAGCACTTAAGTTCGGATTTGTTACATTTTTTACAAAAGAGTGCTGCTTAAAAATTAAGCAGGTCGATACGATCAGGATTTTGCAATCCGCTGCGCGATAAAACTTAACGATCTAAAAAAACGTGATCGGATGCGTCACTGCAGTTTTCATTTACCAAAAGAAATTAACGGTACGGAGAACGTGCATTCCGATAACTGATTGCAGACAGACCACCCAAAAATTACTTTCATACTTGACAATTTATTATCAGCAAGTAACCATGCGTCAGCCATACAGATAAAAATAAAATTCATCGGGGAGAGTACACATGACTGACGCATCTGTTTTTCCAGCGGCAAATGAAAGCGATCTGCAGCAGGAAGGCCCTTTGCGGTTTTCATTCAGCGGCAGCGGCGGCGAATACTTTCGCATCTGGATCGTCAATCTCTTGCTCTCTATCGTGACGCTAGGCATTTATTCCGCCTGGGCCAAGGTCAGGCGGACAAAATATTTCTACGGCAATACGATCGTCGCAGGCTCCAGCTTTGAATACCACGGCAATCCGCTGGCCATCCTGAAGGGTCGCTTCGTCGCCGTCATACTGATTGTTGCTTACAACATTGCACTGAAGTCCTCAGGCATGGTTGCCTTGCTGATGATCATTGCCGTTGCACTCGCCGCGCCATGGCTGATATGGAAAAGCCTGCAATTCAAACTGCACAATTCCAGCTATCGCGGCATACGCTTCGGTTTTCGCGGCTCACTCAAGCAAGCCTACATCGTGTACCTGCTGCTGCCTTTCCTCTCCGGCCTGACACTCTTGCTGGCGGCGCCATTCGCGCATCAGCGCCTGAAGAGATTCCAGCACCAGGAAAGCCGGTTCGGGGCGACGCATTTTTCATTTGATGCAACGGTAGGTGCGTTTTACAAAAGCTATCTGACAGTCTTTGCGATCTGGCTGGCCGGCTTTGTCGTCATCAGTTTTCTGCTAGGCGGCAGCTTGTTCGGTCTTATCATGAGCGGCAACATGAACAGTGCTGCGGCAGGCGCAACCAGCGCCCTGGCCATTTTCACATTCGTGTTCGCGATGTATGTCTGGATGTTTTTAGTGTTTCCGATTTTTGCGACACTGATCCAGAACCTGATCTGGAACCATACGCAACTGGGCTTGCACCGCTTTCAGAGCGACATGAAATGGACGCGCGTTGCATACATCGCCATCACCAACATCATAGGCATCATCTGCACGCTCGGACTGTTCATGCCTTTTGCGCAAATTCGTTACATGAAATATAGGGTCGAATCGATGACGCTGATCGCTGACGGCAGCCTGGATCATTTCGTTGCGGCGACCCAGGCCGAAGCCAGCGCCACCGGGGAAGGCATGGCCGATTTGCTGGACTTTGATCTGTCGCTGTAATGACATCTGTCACTGCATCCTATTTCGACGGCAAGACATCGCGCCCGCACCGTGTGACGCTGTCGGTAGATGCAGGGATCGCCGCCATCACCGGCGATGCGGAGCGCACATGCGCGATCACCGAATTACGCGTGTCCGAGCGCACCCGCAACGGCCGTCGCAAGGTGACATTTCCAGACGATGCCTATCTGGAAATCAGCGATGAAAGCGCATTCGATACCCTGCTGGCGGAGACCGGGTATCGCGATTCCGCCGTGGTACGGATGCAGCAAAGCTGGCGCAAGGCCCTGGCCGGCTTGCTCGCAACGATAGCGATACTGGTGCTGGGCTATATATATGCGCTGCCACTCGCATCAGAAATAATCGCCAGGGCTTTGCCGGACAGCGTCGAGCGCTCGATCAGCAAAGGGACGCTGGAATTCCTCGATCAACGCATACTTGCGCCCAGCCAGTTACCGCAGGCAAGGCGCGAAGCGATACGCCAGCGTTTCCAGAGGATGGTTCCTCCGAGGGAAGGCGCGCCTGCGTATGAAATTGTTTTTCGCAAAAGCGAGATCGGGCCGAATGCATTTGCACTGCCGTCCGGCCAGATCATCATGACCGATGAACTGGTCCAGCTGATGGATGACGATGAACAGATACTCGGCGTACTCGCGCATGAACTGGGCCATCTGCACGAACATCACCTGATGCGCCGCATCGTGCAGAGTTCGGCTATAGGCGCGGTGGTCACCGTCATTTTCGGCGACGTTTCTGCGATCATTGCGAATATTCCTACCCTGATGCTGGACATGAAATATTCACGCGACGCAGAACGTGAAGCCGACGATTACGCGATCGCGATGATGAAAGCGAACGGCGTTCCTCTGTCGCAGCTTGCCAGCGGGTTTGAAAAGTTGAGGGCGAAACAAGGCGACGTATCGCCCTACTTGTCCAGCCATCCATCGACCGCTGAACGCATCGCGCATATACAAAGTGCACGCTGAATGCAGGGTGTCTCTGGAAGGTACAAAAACAAACAAAAAGCCCTGCAGGAATTTACTGCAAGGCTTTTTCAATATGAACAGATGAAAAAAAACGCTGCCGACAGATAGTGGGCAGCGTTTTTTGATTTCAAGTGGCTTAGTTGCGAACCACTCGTTTGTACTCGTTGGTACGGGTATCAATTTCAATCACGTCATCGGTGCTGACAAACAGCGGCACTTGAACGGTGTGGCGATGCGCCTCGACTGCATTTTCAATCTGCGCTTCCTTCAAGACGTTGCCTGAAGTATTGCCCTTGACTGCAGGCTCGGAATAAATCACCTGACGTGCGATGGTGATAGGCAATTCAACAGAAATCGCCTTGCCGTCATAAAAAACGGCTTCGCATTCCATGCCGTCTTTCAGGTAATGCAATGCATCGCCCAGGTTTTCTTCTTCGATTTCGAACTGATTGTAGTCAGCGTCCATGAACACGAACAATGGATCAGCGAAATAGGAATAGGTAACAGGTTTTTTGTCGAGAACAACGACGTCGAACTTGTCGTCACCGCGCATGACGTTTTCTTGCGGGCTGTTCGTCAGAAGATTTTTCATCTTCCATTTGTAGGTAAAGCCGGTACGGCTGGAACCATTGACATCGGAACGCAAGACTATCATAGGCTTGCTATCAATCATGATGATGTTGCCAACGCGAATTTCTTTTGCAGGTTTCATAAAGAGTGGTCGTAAAAAGTAGGTTGCATAAAAATCATCTGTCGCCTGCTGGCCTGGGACCGCGTAAGCTCACGTTTGATCGAAAAAATACGGCATTAATTAACCGGGCATTATACCTAATTTTTAGCTTCTTCTGAGCGCAGCGCATCGGCAAACTTCAATAAGTTGGATGCCAGATCGCCGTTTGCCAGCATTTGCCGCTGCCACTCAGCAGACCTGCGCGCAATTTCCGGCATGTCTTCCTTGAATGGCGACCATAGCGCAGGCCAGCCGGCTTGTTCATCGATGTCTGCCGTACTCGCGTCGTTCCAGCGCAGGGAGAGCGCAATCAGACTCTCTATACCGGCGGCATAGCGTTGCAAGAATGCCTTCAGTTTCACGTGATGCAGGTTTTTATCCTGCGGATAGATATGCCAGATGAATGGCCGCTCGGCCCACTGTGCGCGTACCCAGGAATCCTCGCCCCGCACGAAATTGAGATCGCACGCCCACAAGAGCCGGTCATAGTCGGGCTGCGCAACAAAAGGCAGCACGCGTACGGTCAGCGCGCCGCTGGTGCGCACTGCTCCCGCTTTTGCTTCCATACCGAGAAATGCCTGTATCGCCTCGACTGCCACCCCTTCAGGCACCAGGCAAGTGATGGCTGTACCGCCATCCTGCCATGCATCGAACAGCGCCGCGACTGGTGCATGTGGATAACAAAACAGCGAAACCTTTAACGACGCCATTTCTGCCGGCGTCACGCCAAATTGCGCCAGAAAAGCCGCCATCGCCGCTGGATCCGATTGAAATTGACGGCGCTCTTCTGCCAGCGCAGATTCGCGCAGCAAGCCGCCCGTTTTGCTGGTGAAGCCGGGGAAGAAAAAATGCTTCGTCAACGGCAAGCGCGGGTGAGGCGAAGGCAGGGTATGGCAGCCTTCCACCCATTCCTCGGCGCTCAAGCCTTCCAGGTTGAACCACACCGGATGCGGATTGCACTCTGCCATCGCGGCGATGTAGCCTGGCGGGATATCGACAGCAAAAAATTCAATGACAATATCGGCCACATCGGCAGCCGAAAATACGCCATCCTGGTTGCGCCAGTGGCGCACCGTCACGCCGGCAAGCTGCTGCTCTTCGACGCCGACTACAACATCCGGACAAATCCGCTGAAAGCTCTGCAAATCGTCCACCCACAAGGTGACGGCGATCTGATGCTCCTGTTGCAACTGCCTTGCCAGGCGCCAGCAGATGCCGATGTCGCCATAGTTATCGACGACTTTGCAAAACAGGGCCAGCGACGTTGCGTTGTTTTTATTGAAGTACATTTTGATGGTTGAATTCGATGCGTGACCGACTGGTGCATGCAGCTATGGGCGGCACAAACAGATGCGCCGCGATGCAGACCAAGGATACGCCGTAAAAATAAAAACGCCACGCAAAAGCGTGGCGTTTTATCTTGGCGTCCCCAAGGGGATTCGAACCCCTGTACTCACCGTGAAAGGGTGATGTCCTAGGCCTCTAGACGATGGGGACAGAAA
>NZ_JAUSME010000187.1 GCF_030645555.1 Herminiimonas sp. | reverse complement strand
TCGCGTTGCACTGTTGTGACTACCGGGTTCTTGAAGAAGCTGCCGGCATTGCCGATCACGGCGGGGTCCGGCAATTTGCGGCTGCGTATCGCAATTACTGCCGCACTGATGTCTTGTGCGGTCGGCTCTGTAATCTTGCGCGCCGCCAGTTCCTGCGTCACATCTGCATAGCGCAGATCCGGCTGCCATTTCTTAGGCAAGGAAAACGTCACATCGAGCACCACGGCCCGGTCGCGCAAACGATGCTTGAACACGCTGTCGCGATAGCCGAACATGCATGCATCCTTGTCGAGCGTCACCTGCTCGCCAGTCTCGAAATCAAACAGCGTAAGCGCGTGGAACCTGTCCTTGATCTCTATTCCGTAGGCGCCGATATTCTGTATCGGTGCGGCACCCACGCTGCCGGGTATCAGCGAGAGGTTTTCCAGTCCGCCCAAACCTTGCGCCAGCGTCCATAGCACGAACTGATGCCAGCTCTCACCGGCGGCGGCACGCACATAGGTCGCCTCTTCATCTGCACCGATGATGGCCATGCCCCTGGTTTCCATATGCAGCACCAGGCCGGGGAAATCCCTGGTCAGTAAAATATTGCTGCCGCCGCCAAGCACTAGGCGCGGCAGGGCTGCCAGCGTGGCGTCGCTTTTAACTGCAACCAGCATATCAGTCGACGTAACCGGCAGATACGCATGCGCGCTGGCCTCGACCCCGAAGGTATTGTGCTTGCGCAGGGAAAAATCGTACTGAATCGGGAGGGAATGAGCCATAGTCGCCGATTATATCTCTGCTCTACCCCGGTGCAGGCCTACCCTGCTGGTTTTTTGTCCGTTAGAATGGCGGACGAATTGGATGCACCATCTGTATCAACCATCTGGCGTTTCGCCGGCATCTGCCGCGAGCCATGCAATAAAAAAGGAAATCATCATGCCGTCTTTTGATACCGTCTCTGAAGCCAATATGGTCGAAGTCAAGAATGCTGTCGATCAGGCAGGAAAAGAAATCACGACCCGTTTCGACTTCAAGGGCAGCGATGCCCGCGTCGAGCAAAAAGAGCGCGATCTGACTGCGTATGCAGATTCAGAATTCCAGTTGAATCAGGTTCTGGACGTGCTGACCAACAAGCTGTTCAAGCGCATTGTTGACGTGCGCTTCCTCGATCGCGGCAAGATAGAAAAAATCGGCGGCGAGAAGGTCAAGCAAGTCGTCAAGATCAAGAACGGCATAGAAACCGAAGCCGCGAAGAAAATCGTGCGCATCCTCAAGGACAGCAAGCTGAAAGTGCAAGCCAGCATCCAGGGCGATGCGGTGCGCGTGACCGGCGCCAAGCGCGACGACTTGCAGGATGCGATGGCATTATTGCGCAAGGAAGTGGCCGATCTGCCGCTGGAATTCAATAACTTCCGCGACTGATTGCTGGCGCCAGCGGCAAGTCATCCGGGCGGGCCGTTTGCGCGACAGTTTCCTGCTCCGTCCGGCTTTTCCTGACCAAGTGCCGGCATTTCGTGACAGAATCATTGTTTCAATAACATCGAGTCCTGCCATGAGACTAGCGCTGTTCGCCCCCTTCCTTTGCTGCGTCGCGTTGCAAGTCCAGGCGGCCGATATCAGCGTGGTTGGCCTCTTCCCTGGCAAGGCCGTGCTGGTCATCGATGGCGGCTCGCCCAAGACCTATTCTGTCGGCAATACGGTCACCTCCGGCATCAAGCTGGTGGACGTCAACCAGAGCACCGCCACCTTCGATGCGGACGGCAAAAAGCAGCGCATAGACATAGGCGGGCACGTGAACCGCATTGCGCCATCCGGCGCCAGCAGCGTGACGCTGCAAGCCGATGGTCGCGGACACTTCATGGTGCAGGGACAAATCAATGGCGGCACGATGCGCATGCTGGTCGATACCGGCGCTTCGCTGATTGCCTTGCCGGCATCGGATGCAAAACGCCTGGGCATAGATTACAAGAAGGGCCAGATTGCCTACGTCAACACGGCAAACGGCACCGTCCCGGCTTACCAGGTGATGCTGAACTCGGTCAAGATAGGCGACATCACATTGAATCAGGTCGATGCGCTGGTGCAGGAAAGCGGACTCAGCTTTGCCTTGCTCGGCATGTCTTTCCTGAACCGTACCGAGATGCGGCGTGAAGGCGAGCAGATGGTCTTGACCAAGCGATTTTAAAATCGCTGGCAATAAAAAACGGGCACTGAATTCAGTGCCCGTTTTTTATTTGATGCCGGGTAATGCTGTCTGATGCCGGATATCAGGCGTCCGGATCCTTGAGGCGGCGCTGCTTGACTGCTTCCGCCAAGCCTTCCAGCACACCCAGGCTCTGTTCCCAGCTGATGCAGCCATCAGTCACCGACTGGCCATAAGTCAGTTCCTTGCCTGGTATCAGATCCTGGCGACCGGCGACCAGATGCGATTCGATCATCACACCGACGATGCGCGTATCGCCAGCGGCAACCTGCTGGGCGATATCGGCGCAGACCGGGATTTGATTTTCCGGTTTCTTCGAGCTGTTGGCATGCGAAGTATCTATCATCAGGCGCGATGCGAGGCCATTGGCAGCGATATCCTTGCAAGCCTGCTCCACGCTGGCAGCATCGTAGTTAGGCGTCTTGCCGCCGCGCAGGATGACGTGGCAATCTTCATTGCCCAGCGTGGACACGATGGCGGAATGGCCGCCCTTGGTCACCGACAGGAAATGATGCGGTTGCGATGCCGCCTTGATCGCATCGACGGCAATCTTGACGTTGCCATCGGTGCCGTTCTTGAAACCGACCGGGCAAGACAGGCCCGAAGCCAGTTCACGATGGACTTGCGATTCTGTCGTGCGGGCGCCGATTGCGCCCCAGCTGATCAGGTCGGCGATGTATTGCGGACTGATCACATCCAGGAATTCCGTCCCTGCCGGCAAGCCCAGCTCGTTGATGTGCAACAGCAGCTCGCGCGCCATGTGCAAGCCTTCATTGATGCGGAAGCTGTTGTCCATGTATGGATCATTGATCAAGCCTTTCCAGCCGACCGTGGTACGCGGCTTCTCGAAATAGACACGCATCACGATTTCCAGTTCGCCGGCAAAACGCTGGCGTTCCTTGATCAGGCGGTTGGCGTATTCCATCGCGGCCTTGGTGTCATGTATCGAGCATGGCCCGATCACCACCATCAGGCGATCGTCCTGGCCGTGCAATATCCTGTGCAGCGCAATACGCGCATCGGCCGCAGTCGTCTCGGCTTTTTCGGAGACACCAAGCTCGCGGATCAAATGCGCCGGGGTTATCAGTTCTTTCACTTCTCGTATCCGTAAATCATCTGTGCGTGGCATGTTTTCTCCAGTCAAAATATCTATTCTGCAAAAATAAAAAACCGCCATCGCGGGCGGTTTTTTAAAGAATTTCGGTTTAAGCTTTTTTACCTGCGCGCTTACCGCTTCTCCACCGCCGTTGGGCTGGAATAGCTAAAGTAAAAATAAAATTGGAAGCGCGTGGCAGTCATGTCTGTACTGGTTTCTGTTTTATCTGTCGATAATATTGCAATAAATCAGTTGATTTGGCAAGAAAAGCTTTGAAAATCAGTCGTCATACACGCAAATCATGAATTGAATGCCAACAAAACTCAAGCCGTGCCGCCTACCGTCACGCCATCTATACGCAAGGTAGGCTGGCCGACACCGACCGGCACACTCTGCCCTTCCTTGCCGCAGACGCCGACGCCACTGTCGAGGCGCATGTCATTGCCTATCATCGAGACGCGATTGAGCACATCGGGACCGTTGCCGATCAGCGTCGCACCCTTGACTGGATAGGTGACCTTGCCGTTTTCTATCATGTAGGCTTCGCTGGCCGAGAAGACGAATTTGCCGTTCGTGATATCGACCTGGCCGCCGCCGAAGTTCACCGCATACAAACCGTTTTTCACCGAGGCCAGGATTTCCGCCGGATCCTTGTCGCCGCCCAGCATGTAGGTATTTGTCATGCGTGGCATCGGCAAGTGGGCAAACGATTCGCGACGTGCGTTGCCGGTGACCGGCATCTTCATCAGGCGCGCATTCATCGTGTCCTGGATATAACCCTTGAGTATGCCGTCCTCGATCAAAGTCGTGCACTGCGTAGGATTGCCTTCATCATCGATGTTCAATGAACCGCGTCTATCGGCAATGGTACCGTCATCGACCACCGTCACGCCCTTGGCGGCAACACGCTCGCCGATACGGCCGGAGAAGGCGCTCGAACCCTTGCGATTGAAATCGCCTTCCAGGCCGTGACCGATCGCTTCATGCAGCAACACGCCCGGCCAGCCAGGTCCGAGCACGACGGTCATCGGGCCGGCAGGCGCCGGACGCGCTTCGAGGTTGACCAGCGCCGAGGCGACTGCTTCACTCGCGTATTTTTCCAGCAATTCATCGCTGAAATAACCATAACTGTAGCGACCGCCGCCGCCGCTGGAACCCATTTCGCGCCGGCCATTCTGTTCCGCAATCACGGTAATCGAGACGCGCACCAGCGGGCGGATATCCGCGGCCAGCACGCCATCGCTGCGCACCACCAGCACCACATCGTATTCGCCGGCCAGACCAGCCATCACCTGCACCACGCGAGGATCCTTGGCGCGTGCGATGCGTTCTATCTTTTCCAGCAGCTTTACTTTCTCTGTCGCGTCCAGCGAAGTCAGCGGATCGTGCGGCAAATACAAATCGCGTCCGCCCACTTGCTGTATCGCCGATGCGACCTTGATCTTGCCTGCGCCCTGGCGCGCAATCGTGCGCGTCGCCGTTGCCGCTTCGATCAATGCACGTTCAGAAATTTCATCCGAATAGGAAAATGCGGTTTTATCGCCCGAGACTGCGCGTACGCCGACACCCTGATCGATAGAAAAGCTGCCGGTCTTGACTATGCCTTCTTCCAGGCTCCAGCCTTCGCTCTTGGTGAATTGAAAGTACAAATCTGCGTAATCGACGCGATGCGTAAACATCGTTCCAAGAGTCTTGATCAGGATGGATTCATCGAGGCCGAAAGGCGTCAGCAATACATCGCGCGCGACGGCCAGGGTTTTCAGATTTGGTTCAAATGGGGTCATTGTGTCTTTGCCATCCGCGCTTTGATGCGCGAACAAAATTGATTCGGATAACGAATTGTAGAGCATCTGGCCGAAGCGGCCACCAGCGCTATAACTTGCGGTGTTTCAAAGCAGGAAGATTTTCGCGTATGCCCGCCAAATGATGGGCTTCAATATCGCCGATTACCAGTCCCTCGCCACCTGGCAATACATCATTGATCTCGCCCCACGGATCGATCAGCATGCTGTGTCCCCAGGTGGTGCGGCCGTTGGGATGGCGTCCACCCTGGGCTGCTGCCAGCACATAGCACTGGTTTTCGATTGCGCGCGCGCGCAACAGGATTTCCCAGTGCGCCTTGCCGGTCGTATGCGTGAAGGCAGCTGGCACGACGATCAATGCGCACTCGCCCATCGCCCGATACAGCTCGGGAAAACGCAAGTCGTAGCAAACGGATAAACCGACCTTGCCGAACGGCGCCTCGTAAGTCGCGACTTCAGTACCGTGCACTATCGTGCGCGCCTCATCGTACGATTCCTCACCCTTGCTGAAACTGAACAAATGCATCTTGTCGTAGCGCCCGACCCGCTCGCCGGCCGGGTTATAGACCATCATCGTGTTCAATACCTTGCCGGCCAGCGGCGTCGCCAGTGGCAGCGTGCCGCCTATCAGGCAGACTTGATGTTCGCGCGCAGCATCGGCCATGAAGTCCTGGATCGGGCCGGCATCCATCTGCTCGGCCAGAGCCAGCTTGTCGTTTTCATGCATGCCCATTGCGGCCCAGTATTCCGGCAGCAAAATCAGCTCTGCGCCCTGGCGCGCAGCATCTGCAATCAGGCGTTTGGCCGTTGCGATATTTTCTTCCGGCACCGGGGTGGAAACCATTTGTATCGCCGCCACGCGCGTCAGGGTATGCGTCATCTATCCCTCCGTATTTGTTTCAGTGAGCCGCGAGACCGGCTTGACAGACGTGGCCGGCGCTGGCTCCAGCTTGCGCTCTACCTTGGTGACGTTCGGGTCTTTCCACGCTCCGGTAATCGTGTATTCAAACGTGAATGCCTTCATCAAGGGTTCACGCAGGAACAGCTGGGCCAGGAAGGTACCGATCCCGATCACCGGATTGATCGCCAGCGCATAGGCGACCGATGCCGCGCCGGCATTGATTTCCGGGATTACCACCACGCGCAGGTTCTGCGATTCCCTGGCGATGTCCGCGGTGCCGTCTATCAATACCGTCGCACTGACGCCGCGCATCTTGAGGTTATCGGTCGTCGCCACGCCATTGGCTATGCGTGCAGTGCCGGTGATGCCATCGAAGGCAAAGCCCTCGGAAAACACATCGCGGAAATCCAGCGTCAAGCGGCGCGGCAACGATTGCAGGCTCAGCACGCCCAGCAATTTGGCCGCACCCGGATCCACTTTCAGGAACTGGCCGGATTCGACATCGATATTGATATTCCCGGTCAGGCTGGGTATGTCAAGCGCAAACGGCAAGCCTTTCCAGCTGATGTCGCCATCCATTTTTCCCTTGCCGCCGCGCAGCACATCGACAAAGCCGAAACGGTTGAGCAGATTGCCGGCATTCGTGATGTTCAGGCGGTAGTCCAGGCTGGAGACATTGCCGCCGTTTTTCACCAGCCAGCTTCCCTTTGCCGTCAACGTGGCATCGGCATTGGCGAGGGACAGATTCCTGATGCGCCATTCGCGCCCTTCCGTCGCACGCACATAATGCGCGATCAATTCGAGGCGTCCCAGCTTTTTGCCGAACAATTCCAGATTCTCCGAGACCACGTCCAGCGCCGGCATTTCAGTCGAGGTGTCTACATTTTCGAGCAAATCCTTGACGTCAGTGTCGGCGCTTCTCGGCACCACCAGCGAGGTCAGACGTGCCGTGACTTTACCCAGGCCACGGCCCGACGACGATTCTATCCACGTCAGGTAACCCGATGCCTGCGCCGAATCAATATTCGCCTGCCAGACGTTGGTGTCATGCGAGACGCCGACCACCACTTCATCAAATTTTTTGCCCATCACAAACAACTCATTGGCACGCGCCGACAGCACATTCGGCTCGACGTATTGCGCGATATTGAGTGCGTCCGACGGGTCTGCCGCTTTCTTTTGCGTGCCGACTGCAGTAATCGACGAAGTGACGCTGATCCACTCATCTATGTTGAGCGAACGCAGGCTCACATTGACATTCAAACCGCTATCCGGTTCCGGCGCTGGCGTGTTGACGCCTATGCCGCCGCGCACGATGCGCCAGGCGGCAGCGATATCGGTCGCACTTTTCTCGCGCAGATAACTGGCGACTATAGACGAGCCCAGTGCAAGCTTGATGCCGTCCCGCATCGTTGCCGGATTATCCGATGGCAGGCTGGCCTGTTCTATTTTGAGCGGCAAGGCATCCTTGGCAGCCTTGCGCAACGGCGCCGGGAAAGCCAGGCCCAGGCCGCGCAGATTGGAGTCAACCAGCATTTCGACGCGCTTGTTCTTGACGCTGATGGCAACCCCAAAACGTGTGCTGCCGCTGATCCGGTCTATCAGCTTCTGCATCCCGGGCGCCGGGTAGGTTTTATGCAAACCGGCGGCAGACAGGGTGCCGTCTGCCTTGATCAGGATATTGCCGTCTTTTTGCGTGCCGCCTGTAACCGTCAACGGCCCGCCGAGGAAACTGGCCTTGATGCCTTTGAGCGTCAAGCCCTGTTCATCGAACTCCAGCTGGCCGTTAGCCTGCATCAGGGTGGGAATCGCATTTTGCAAAGTCACATTGTTGCCGGCGAATTTCAGCACGCCCTGCACTTTGGATTCGATCAGCTGATTCAAGGGCAATTTCAATTTGAGCGCCAGCGTCGCATTGCCGGTGGCCCTGGTTTCATCGGTGAAGTGACCTATCCAGGTCGCGACCGGACTGTCTACCGTGTACTGCACCAGGTCTTGCAGGGTTCCCGCCGCATTGCCATCGATCTCGAGCACCGGTTCGGCCGCCAGCAAGTCGGGTATCACCGCCTTGACATTCGATACTTCAGCGCCGTGCGTCTGGCCGCTTTCACCCTTGATTTCCATGCGGGTGCGATCGAAGACTATCGTGCCTTTGACTTTTTCCAGCAGCGGCCACAGCGGCGCCTTGCCATCCTTGCCGAACATGCCCGGCGCATAGTTCAGGCTGCCGTTGTCTATCCTGCCGTTGAAAGTGAATTCGCCTTTCGGCTTTTCGCCAGCCTTCTGCGCATGGAAAGGAAAATGGTTCAAATCCCCCTTCAGCTTGATGCGGCCATCCTGCAGCGTACCGCCGACCAGTGCATTGCCCAGCCATTCGCGGAAATGCAAACCCATGCTCAAAGGCAGATAGTTGCCGACCTTGTTCAATTCCAGTCCCGACACACTCCCGCTCAAATCGATGGTGCCGAGCGCATGCGATGCCTGCTTGTCCATCGGCATCACGTGGCTGCCGGACAATGCAACGTTCAAGCCATCCTTGGCAAAATTCATTTTCTTCAGGTTCAGCAGCAACTGCCCATTCTTTTGCAACGCCCACTTCGCATCCATCTTCAAGGTATCGAAGGACACATCAGGCTCGGCAAAATAACTCGGCAAGGAAAGCTTCAAATGCTCCGATGCCAGCAGCAGCGTACCGCCCTGGCTGTCGGCATCGATATGGCCGGATGCATTTTCAAAACCGGGAATGGCCGCGACGGCGGCCTGCGCCGGCACCGCAGCAATGGCCGGCCGTGCCGCACGGGCAGCTTGCGAGTTCAGGGACAGGCCGCTGAAATCGCCCTTTACCTTGTAGGATGAAATATCCGGGTACGCCCCTTGCCATTGCGCCGAAAAATTCTTCAGCAAGCCACGCGGGGCAAAATCCTCCAGCAGCTTTAATTGGGTGGCCGGCAAGGGCAGGCGGCCGGCAAAATTTGTCCATGCCTGCAAATCGAGCAAGGTGGCCTGCACTTCGGTGCGTTCCGGCACGCCTTTTTTAGCCGCGATATAGCGTTCACTCATCGTGGTTTTCGGCAAGACCAGGCCATCTTTGGTTTGCAGCGAAAAATTGACGACAGAGATAGTGTGTCCCTGCAGGCCGAAAGTCGGCGTGCCGTCAGCTACGCTGCCGTCCAGCGTATCGCGCACCGACACACGGCCGTTCGCAGTCGTCAGTTCCAGCGGCGGCATGCGCTTGTCCAGCTGCGCCGAGACATCCGACAAGCTCAAGTCCGCAGTGAAATCGGCTACCCGCGCATGATCGAATGCCAGCCAGGCCCGCATCGATCCCTTGGCTTGCTGCAGGTCGAAGGGGAAATCGAGATAGGTTTTCCAGGCCGCGAGGTCGGTATTGCGCAAATCCACATAGAGCTGGCCGGTCCAGCGCGTGAAGTCGGAAATTTTTTGTGAAAAATGCGGGTGATCGAATTCGGCGCGCACATCCAGCGGTGCGGCAATCGTGCCTGGCGGTGTCGCCTTCAAGCCGAATTGATGGCGTCGTCCATCGTTACGCAACACCACATCGACATCGCTGAGCAAGAGTTCCGGCGCCTGCCGCACATGATCCTGCCAGCGCAGCTGCCCGTTGTTGATCCTGATTTCCCGCTGCGACAATACCCAGTCGGCAGCCCTGCCATCGCCAGCCTGCTTGAGATCGAGCAGTAAACCGGCAACATAAAAATTGCCCTGGGCGTCGCGCTGGATATCCAGATCCGGACGGTCGATTTCGAGGCGATGCAGGCGCAGGTCGGCAATCAGGACCGACCACCATGAAACCGTGGCCGAGACGGTGGGCAATTGCAATGCGGCGGAGCCATCCTTGTCATAGATGATGACATTGCCCAGCGACAGATGGGGCCGCAAGCCATGCCAGGAAGCGGCAATCGTCTCTATAGCTACACGCCGTCCGATCGCCTGACTGGCGACATTTTCGACATCGACGCGATAGCTGGCTATCTGCGGCAACACCGCATAGCGCAAGGTGAGGAAGAGCGCACAGAAAATAAAGTAAGCCAGCACCAGCAGCTTCAGCAGCCAGCCTAATGCATGGTGGCTGGCGTTATTGATGTGGCGCAGCGATGCCTGCAGCGTACGCCAGCATAGCCGCAGCCGGTTGGCGGTCATGGTTTGTGCAGGTAGGTGCTGATCTGTAGGCATCAATCAATAATTCGGTAAGTCGACTTCGCGTAGAATAAAACAAGCTGACAAGCAATCGGATCACACCAGTTCAAGCAGCGCCTTGTGCGCTTGGCTCCCAAGAACCTCTAGGATACTCTCTCAAGCCCGTGACGAACTTACCTTTCACTCATATCGCTGCTTCCCGTTTCTATACCCGATGGATCAATGCCGACGAAAGCCGGGCCCAGAAGGTCGCAGAAGCCGCCAGATTATCCCTGAACTCGGCCGCCTTCGCTCGCATTTTACAAAATGAAACCGCTGCCGGCGCCTCGCTGCCGGCGGCCATGCGACGTTTGCGCAATCTGGTCATCGCCACCCTGATCCAGCGCGATCTCGGCGGCCAGGCCGATCTGGCGGAAGTGGTCGATACGATGTCGGCCTTCGGCGATTTCGCGGTGCAAACCCATCTGGCCGCCATCACGTCGGACCTGATTGCGCTGCACGGCACGCCGACCGGCGAAGAATCGGGCGAAGCGCAGGAAATGATCGTGCTCGGCATGGGCAAGCTCGGTGGCGGCGAACTGAATGTGTCGTCCGATATCGACCTGATCTTTGTCTATGCGGAAGATGGCGACACCGTCACCACTACGCCGGAACAGCGGCCGCTGTCTAACCATGAATTTTTTACCCGGGTCGGCAAGAAGCTGATTGCCGCGATATCGGAAATCACCGAAGACGGTTTTACCTTCCGCGTCGATATGGCATTGCGCCCAAACGGCGTCTCCGGCCCGCTGGTAGCCAGCTTCAACATGGTCGAGGAATACCTGATCGTGCAGGGCCGCGAATGGGAACGTTATGCCTGGGTCAAGGCGCGTGCGCTGACCGGTCGCCCATCCGATATCGAGGCGCTGGAAAAAATCATCCGGCCCTTCGTCTATCGCCGCTATCTGGATTACGGCTCCATCGATGCGATCCGCAACATGCATGCGCAGATTCGTGCCGAAGTGACGCGCCAGGAAGCGCGTCATCCGGATCGCAGCAACAACGTCAAGCTGGGACGCGGCGGGATACGTGAAATCGAATTCCTGGCGCAGGTATTCCAGCTGATCCGTGGCGGGCGCGATGCGGCATTACGCGATCGTTCGACGCGCACTACCCTGCACACCCTGGCGGAAAAGCAGTTGTTCAAGCCTGAAGTGGTCGCACAACTGCTGCATGCCTATACCTTCCTGCGCAATCTGGAACACCGGCTGCAATACCTCGACGATGCGCAAACGCATACGCTGCCGGCCAATGAAGCCGACCGCCTGATCATTGCACAGATGATGGGCTTTGATGATGTGCCGGCCTTGCTGGCCGCACTGGAAGTGCAGCGCGCGCTGGTGGCCACGCAATTCGATGAAATTTTCAAGGACAAGAAAAACGATCAGGCATCCGATGATGACGTCGATGCAGAACTGAGTGCGGTACTGAGCGACACCGACAGCGAACAGGCGATCGAAGCCTACCTGACCAGCCTGTCGTTTGACCAGGCGTCGGATGCCGCCAAACGCCTGCTGGCCACCTGGCATACACCACGGCTACAAATGCTGCCGGAAGCCAGCCGCAACAAACTGGTCGCGCTGGTGAATGCTTCCCTGCCTATTATTGCCAAAGTGACGGAGTCGCGCTCCAGCACACTGGGTCGCCTGCTGGATTTCTTCGAAGCGATTGCGCGCCGCGCCGCCTATCTTGCCTTGTTGACTGAATATCCGCACGCGCTGGAACGCGTGATCCGCATGATCGCCGCCAGCGACTGGGCTGCCAAATACCTGACGCGGCATCCGCTTTTGCTCGATGAATTGCTGGATGACCGGACGCTGAAAGCTGCGCCGGACTGGGATGCCTTTGCGCGCGACTGCCAGCGACAACTAGACGAAACACCGGGCGATACCGAGCGACAAATGGATGTGCTGCGCGAAATGCATCACGCACAATTGATACGCCTGCTGGCGCAGGATCTGGTCGGCGACCTGAGCGTGGAACGCCTGGCCGATCATCTATCGGAACTGGCAGACCGGCTGGTGGCCGCAACGATGCATGCGATCTGGGCCATGCTGCCGAACCGCCATCGCGAAGAGCCGAAATTTGCCGTCATCGCCTACGGCAAGCTGGGCGGCAAGGAACTCGGCTACGCCTCCGATCTCGATGTCATCTTCCTGTACGACGACGATCACCCGGACGCTCCCGCGCTATATGCCAAACTGGCCCAGCGCTTTATCACCTGGATGACTTCGCATACACCAGCAGGGATACTGTTCGATGTCGATATCGCACTGCGGCCGGACGGCGCCAGCGGCTTGCTGGTTTCCACCGTGTCTTCATTCGAAAAATACCAGACCACCTCGGCATGGCTATGGGAACACCAGGCGCTGACCAGGGCACGCTTCTGTGCCGGCGACAGCGAGATAGGCGCACGCTTCGAAGCGATCCGCGAAAATGTCCTGCGCCAGCCGCGCGATCCGGCCACGCTGAAACAGGAAGTGCTGGAAATGCGCAAAAAGCTGCAGGATGCGCATCCGAATCGCAGCGAACTGTTCGACCTGAAGCACGATACCGGCGGCATGATCGATATCGAATTCATGGTGCAATTCCTGGTGCTGCGCGATGCCGCACAACATCCGCGCCTGACCGGCGATATCGGAAATTTCTCCTTGCTGAAATTATGCGGCGAGCTGGGCTTGATCAATCCGGCGCTGTCGGGAACGGTTGCCGATGCCTATCGCACCTTCCGCAAATTGCAGCATCAGATCAGGTTGCAGGGCGCCGACCGGGCGCGGGTTGAGAGAGAACGTGTGGCGAGCGAGATTGCGGCGGTAACAGCATTGTGGAATACAGTGTTTGCATAGGCAATTCAGTCAGCCGACATTTTTTAATAAACAGGCATATTGATTCTGCTCTCCAGGCAGAATCCCGCACACACAGAGAGCGTGTGAGCGGGATGGCCTTCTTCCCGCCATGATATTATGCGCAACAGATCTGCCATTTTCCCAGGCAAACAGGCATAAGCGCAGCCGCATAGTCAATATGAAACATCAACAGCAATTCACCATCCAGGCCCTGCATCATCGTCAAACTGCGACGATGCTGGCTGTTGCCCGATCGGTGCAGTGACAAGATGCGCGCCTCTACACAAAAAATCGTAGCGCTGTTCATGCTAGCCGTTCTTTTGGCTAGTCTGGGCGCCTACAGTTTTAACCAGAAACTGCTCAAGCATGGATTTACCCATGGCAACCAGACGCTGGGTGCCTTGGCCGATCACGATCATCCTGAGCTTGAGTCCAGCGACAATGCTGGCTCGGATTCACTGAACAAAACTGAGCACCAGCTGCTGCATGCTGCGGCTCACATGCTGCCTTTCCTCGGCAGTTCCAGCCACAGCATGTTCGTCGACACGCAAGCCCGCGTCGTCCCCATCCTGTGGCATCTGCTCTCCTTGCCGCCAGCCCGGAACCACCCGCCATTTCGTCCTCCGAGAACCAGCTACCGCATTTGATTGCTGTATCTAACGCCGCATAGTTTGGCGTTAACGGCTTTTCAGCATCGTCTTGAATGACGTGCTCATGCTTATTGCGCCGTTTGGCGCAACTCGAGGTTATCTATGAAAAAAATAAATTCGCCCTTCCCGCTAACCATGTGGGCGGCGCTGGCTGTATGCGCATTCAGCTCTGCGGCCCAGGCCAATGACAGGCCGGCAAAATTTGGCGTTGCCGCACCCCAGATACAGGCGCTGGGGATACAAACGATGCAATTGCAGAATCAATCCGATGCGATGACAGCGACTTTTCCTGCCCAGGTCATCGTTCCACCCACGGCGGAAAAGATAGTCAGCTCGCCGGTAACGGGACTGGTAGCGCAATTGCTGGTTCAGCAAAACCAGCTAGTGAAGCCTGGCACACCGCTGATACGCATCGCCAGCATGGAACTGGGCCAGCTGCAATTGCAGTTGTTGCAAGCGAGCAGCCGTGCCACCCTGGCACGGCAAGCGGCGCAGCGCGAACGGCAGCTGTTTGACGAAGGCATCATTCCACAACGTCGGGTACAGGAAACGCAGGCAGCATTGAAAGAAAGCGAAGCCGCACTCAACCATGCGAAGGCCATGCTGCGCTTGAGCGGCATGTCGGCCACGACAATAGAACGCATCGCAGCGTCCGGCAAGCTGCAAGACAGCATCACGCTGAGCGCAACGCAAGCCGGCATCGTCACCGAGATTTCAGTCAAGCCGGGACAGCGCATCGAGGCGGCAACTGCACTGATGAATGTGGCGCAAACCGAGTTGCTCTGGCTCGATATACAACTACCGGCTTCTGAAAATACGCACAAGCTGGCTGGAACGAAAATCAAGGTGCAAGGCCGGGACATCACGGCGCGCATCCTGAGCGCCAGCCCAACCGTCTCCTCCAGCAGCCAGACAGTCATGCTGCGTGCGGCCATCGAGGGCAAGACAGATCAAATCAGACCGGGCGAATTCGTGACGGTCGAATTGCCGGTGGCGGCGATGCAAGGCAGCTGGGATGTGCCTCTATCGGCGGTGGCACATGACGGCAAGCAGGCTTATGTCTTCGCACGCACGTCGGATGGCTTCGAAGCCAGGCCGGTAACGATCACGACCAGCGCCGGGCAGCGGGTACGCATGCAGGGCCAGCTCAAGGCTGGCGAACACATCGCCGTCAGCGGTGTGGTGGCACTCAAGGGTGCGTGGCTGGACGGCAAGGGGAGCAAGTAATGCTGGCCCGTATCGTTCAATTTTCCCTCTCGCAACGCCTGATCATACTGATAGCGACGCTGATTACCGCCGCTGCCGGCTGGTATGCCTATCTCGGCTTGCCTATCGATGCATTCCCCGACGTCTCCAGCACGCAAGTCAAAGTCATCATGAAAGCCCCCGGCATGACGCCGGAAGAAGTTGAAAGCCGCATTGCAGTACCGATAGAAGTGGAAATGCTGGGCATCCCGAAAACCAAGAACCTGCGCTCAGTCACCAAGTATGGCCTGGTCGATGTGACGATAGACTTTCTGGATGGCACCGACATCTATTGGGCGCGCCAGCAGGTGAGCGAACGCCTGGGTGGGCTGAGCGACAGCCTGCCGGCCGGCATCACCGGCGGCATGGCGCCTATCACCACGCCGCTGGGTGAAATGTTCATGTTTACGGTCGAAGGCGAAGGGCTTACGCTGGCCGAGCGGCGCAGTCTGCTGGACTGGGTCATCCGGCCCGCGCTGCGTACCGTGACCGGCATTGCCGATGTGAATGCGCTTGGTGGCGTCGTGCGCGCCTTTGAAGTCGTACCCGATCAAATCAAGCTGGCAGCCAGCGGCGTGACGATGGCACAGCTCAAGCAGGCGATCAGCCTCAACAACCGCAATGACGGCGCGGGCCGGCTCGGCGAAGGCGATGAAGTACTGCTGGTACGCAGTGAGGGCAGCATCACGAATCTGGATGACCTGCGCGCAATTGTCGTCGCCGTAAAGGATGGATCACCGGTTCGCCTGGGCAATCTGGCCGAGGTCAAGATAGGCACCATCACACGCAACGGCGTGGTGACCCAAAGCGGCAAAGGGGAAGCGGTCGAAGGTCTGGTCCTCGGGCTGGCCGGCGCCAATGCACAACAGGTCATCGAAGGCGTGCGCAAGAAGCTCGATGAACTGCAGGCAACGCTCCCCAAGGGCGTGCAGATCAAGCCTTTTTATGACCGTTCCACGCTGGTCACCAAGGCAGTCGGTGCAGTCTCTTCTGCATTGCTGGAAGCAACCGTCCTGGTCGTCATACTGCTTGCCTTATTTCTCGGCAATATACGCGCGGCCTTGACCGTCGCTCTTGTGCTCCCGCTGGCAGCCTTGATCACCTTCATCCTGATGCGCAGCTTCGGCATGTCGGCGAACCTGATGAGCCTGGGCGGGCTGGCGATTGCGATCGGCATGCTGGTCGATGCCGCCGTGGTGGTGGTCGAAAATATCGTGCAGCGTCTGGCTACCGATCCCACGGTCGGCAAATTGCCGCGGCTGCATACGATCTATCGTGCAGTGCGTGAAGTGGCTGTTCCAGTTACGGCCGGGGTTTTGATCATCATCACGGTGTTCCTGCCGCTGCTTGCGCTGCAGGGGCTGGAAGGAAAATTCTTTGCGCCGGTTGCGCTCACCATCGTCTTCGCGCTGGCAGGATCCCTGGTGTTATCACTCACCGTCATTCCAGTAGTCGCATCCTATTTGCTGCGCGAAGTCAGTCACGAAGAACCGTGGTTGCCGCGCAAGTTGCTGGCGCTCTATGAACCGGCACTTGCCTGGGGGCTGCGCAGTCAACGCATGGTGGCTATCGTCGCGCTGCTGATGTTGCTGGTTGCCGGCGTGATCTATACGCAGGTCGGCAAGACCTTCATGCCGACGATGGACGAAGGCGATCTCATCATAGGGATAGAAAAACTGCCATCCATCAGCCTGGAACAAAGTGCCGCGCTTGATCTGAAAATCCAGCAGGC
>NZ_JAUSME010000140.1 GCF_030645555.1 Herminiimonas sp. | reverse complement strand
GCAGCCTTCGATACTGGATTACTGTGTATTTGCACATTGCTCTGACGAGCACGGCCATCAGCAAATGCTGGCGCATCTGGGTGCGCAGCCGTTACTGCATATGGGGCTGCGCCTGGGCGAGGGTACCGGCAGCGTGCTGGCATTACCGATGCTGCATGCTGCAGTTAATTTTTTGCGCGAAATGACGACTTTCGATGCAGCTGCCGTGAGTAAAAAAAGTACATAAACATGATGGAACTGGACACTCACCCGGATACCAGTGTGCGCGCACGTTGCGTGTACCAGTTGCGCCTGTTCTTTATCGCCCTGCAGTTTTTCACCCGGATACCGATACCGCGCTGGGTCGGTTTTGATGCAAAGTGGTTGCCGCATGCAGCACGTTATTTTCCTGCCGTCGGGATTGTGGTGTCCATCGTCAGCGTGCTGGTGTATATCCTTGCATCCCTGCTGTGGACGCAATCGATCGCGGTTTTGCTGTCGATGATAGCGGGCATTTATCTGACCGGCGCATTCCATGAAGATGGTTTTGCCGATACCTGCGACGGCTTCGGTGGCGGTGCGAGCGCGGAGCGCGTGCTCGACATCATGAAAGATTCCCGCATAGGCGCATACGGTGCGATCGGCATAGGTTTGCTGCTGGCGCTGAAATGGACGACGCTGTCCAGCCTGCCGGCGTCAGCCATCCTGGCGGCCTTATTGATTGCGCATCCATTTTCACGCCTGACGGCCCTCAGCCTGATGTGGCGGATGAATTATGCAAAAACGCATGGCAAGGCGCAACCAATCGCGCAACAGATGTCTAATGGGGAGTTTGCCATCGCGATCGTCATCACCTTGTTGCCGATGATAGCGATCTGTCTGACTGGTTTGCTTCCCTGGCATGGTATTGCAATTGGCGTGCTGCTGGCGCTCACGGCGGCACTCTGGATGGCGCGCATGTTCCAGCGCCGCATCGCAGGGTATACCGGCGATTGTCTGGGTGCAGTACAGCAAGTTTCCGAAGTAGTCTTTTATCTTGGTTTGCTGGCTGGCATAGCCTATTGAGGAGCAATATGCATCTCTATCTCGTGCGTCATCCCCGGCCTGTCGTCGCTGCCCATGTTTGTTATGGCAGCACGGATCTGGATGTGGCGGCGGATGGACTGGCCTCCGCGATGGCATCGCTGCTGCCGGTCTTGCCCCGGCATGCAGTGCTGTTTTCCAGTCCCTTGCGCCGCTGCGCAGCATTGACGGAAAACCTGGAGCAAGCGCTGGGATGCGCAACCCCAACCTATGATGCGCGTCTGGCTGAAATGCATTTCGGCGATTGGGAAATGCGCGCATGGGACGATATTCCACGCACAGCTGTCGATGCATGGACCAGCGACATGGTCGGCTACCGTCCGGGCGGCGGCGAGAGTGTGCTGCAGGTTGCACAACGCGTGCGCGCATTTCGGGATGAGCTGGCTGCAGCGGATGTGGAAGACGCGATCGTCATTTGTCACGCCGGCATCATACGTTTGCTGGCGGCTTGCGAACACGGCTTGTCAGCTGCCGAAATGGCGCTGTACGCGTCACAGACGCCGCACAAGATCCCTTACGGTGAATTACTGGTAGTCGACTGCTAGCTTTGCAGCCCGGGCTAATGTGATCGCGCCGGCTTTTTTCCAGCTTGCCTTGCGGCCAGGTACAAGACCTGCGCCGCCGCCTGTGCCGAGATAACGTCCCGACCCCAGGGCTTGCGCTGCTTCGGCAATATGCGCAGCCAGCCGAAAGTGCGCGCTGCGCGTAGCACTTCATCCTGCACATCGCTGCTGTCTTGCTGCAAATGAAGCAGGAAATCCTGTGCAATTTGTTCTGCATCCATCGGCAGGATATAGGCAGTCGAATGCAAATACAGTAGCCAGTCACGCGCCTGCGCAGATGCCAGCGGCATGCTGCTGGTCGGGTCATCTTCAAAATCGATGAAGCTGACTTTGCCTTCATGCCAGATCATGTTGCGTGCAAAACACTGGCTCGCTGTTTGCTGCAGGCGATGCAGTTCCAGTATCGCCTGCAATCCGCTAGCCCAGTAATGCTGCGCCTGTCCAGCTTGCTGACGCAGCAATTGATCGACCGACATAGCGCCGAGAAAAGACAGTGCAAACCATGCTGGCGTGACATGCAGGATTTCCGGCACGGAAACGCCGGCCGCAGCAAGCGCGCGCAGACGCGCAATTTCAATTGCCTGTGCCGCCTTGCCGCCCGGCGCGGGTACTGCGCGCAGCATCGGTTGTTGCAACACGCATGCGAGCGCATTCAGCACTGGATAACCCCAATGCTGCAGCGGCGCTTCCAGTTGCTTGACGATGATCTGGCGCCCATCGATTTCCAGCAATTGAGTGCGCTCGGTCTTGCGCGCGAGTTGCGCTTCTATCGTGTGCAATTGATCAGGGCTGAACATGTGATGGGTGGGTTGGTCGGGCAAGGCTGGATTATAGACCAAGGCAATGCTTTGCCAGCACGCCTGCCTGGGCATTGAGTGCCGGGGAAAGGATGCCGGGCAAGGGCACGAAATGTCATTGCAAAGCTTGCTCCGTCACGTTGCCGACCTTACAATGGCGGCAGTTTTGGTGCTCGCAGACATGCCCATGTCTGCAGTTAAACGGGAAACACGAAGCCGCAAGGCTAACGTGTGCTGCCCCCGCAACGGTAATCAAGCGTCGCTGTATCAGCGACAGGTCGTTTCTCAAACCACTGTGCCATCGGCATGGGAAGGTGAAGCGGTCATGCTTGCAAGCCCGGATACCGGCCAGGACAGGTGGAAATGCTGCGAACGGGGATCTTCGACGCGATGCGCGCAGGTTCTGCTTTATGGCTGCTTCCTGGCGTCTCGGTCGTTGTTACTCTTCCAGTATTTCTTTTCAATTCAGCCTGCGGGGAAGTGGGCTGGATGCTGTTTCCTATGAAAAGTAATCATGACTTCATCCGTTTTACGGCGCACTAAAGTGGCAATCCAGCCGCTCGCCATTGCCTTATCCGTTGCTGCTGCATTTGCTCCTGTGAGCTTTGCACAAACACCTGCCGCGCAATCACTCGAACCTGTGCTGGTCACGGCTACGCGCAGTGTGCAAAAAGCCGGCGATGTATTGAGCGACAACATCGTTATTACTGCGGAAGAAATTGCGCAGTCCGGACAAACCTCGCTGGTTGATCTGCTGCAGACCAAGCGCGGCGTGGAAATCAAACGCAACGGCGGTGCTGGCAACGACTCCGAGGTTTACATCCGGGGCGCCAATGGCAAGCAAACAATACTTTTAATTGATGGTGTGCGCAGCGTTTCTTCCACTTCAGGCACCTCAACCTGGTCGGCGATTCCGCTGTCACAGATAGAACGGGTGGAAATTGTGATGGGCCCATTAAGCAGCCTCTATGGTGCGGATGCGGTCGGTGGTGTGATCCAGGTGTTTACCAAGAAGGGCCGCGGCGCGCCGCGTGTTTCATTTTCTGCAGGCATGGGCACTTATGGTGAACAGGTTGTGACGGCAGGCGTATCCGGCTCCATCGAAGGCGAGCACCGCGTACGTTATGCGATCAATGCTGCGCACGAAGAAGCCGATGGATTTTCATCCAGGGTGGTGGCGGGTCAAAATCCGGATGATGATGGATATACGAAACGCAGCATAGGCGGGCAATTTTCCTTAGAGCTGGCGCAGGGGCATGAAGTCGGCTTTACGTTTTTGAATAGCACCAATAACGGTGAATATGACAGCGGTGCGTCTGCATATAATGCGCATGTCATCAGTGATGTGGATGTCTATTCGATTTATTCCCGCAATCAACTTACGGCTGACTGGAGCAGTTTGCTGCAGGCTTCCCGTTCTTACACCAAGCAGCAAACCTATACCTCAGCGATCCCTGCCTTGAACAATTCAAGGCAGGATCAGCTCAGTTGGCAAAACGATTTCAAAATTGGCAGCGATTTGCTGCAACTGCTGGTAGAACGCCGCGAGGAAAGTGTCGTCAACCCCAGTCAGGCGAAGCAGAACCGGAGTCGCAGCAATAACTCGCTGGCACTTGCGTATCAGGCGAATCGGGGCGCGCATTTGGCTAGCGGCAGCGTCCGATATGACAACAGTTCGGCATATGGTTCCAACGTGACGGGTAGTCTGGGATACGGTTACCGCTTGAACAAGGCATTAAGGGTAAGCGGCAGTGTAGGCACAAGTTTCCGTGCGCCTACGTATAACGAACTCTACTATGCGCCTAACTTCGGCAACCCCGATGCGAAGCCGGAAAAAGGAA
>NZ_JAUSME010000186.1 GCF_030645555.1 Herminiimonas sp. | reverse complement strand
ACAACTCGGCTTGAAAGTGGTGGAGCGTGTGCCGCTGGTGGTGACGCGCAATCCATTCAACGAGCGTTATCTGACTACCAAGGCGGCCAAGCTCGGTCATCTGCTGTAACGCGATAGAGCCGCGCTGCGAGCAGCGTGGCGTGAGTATTGACGGCGGCACTTAAGACGGCACTTCAGGGCGGCGGAAAAACTCAAAACCCGCTTAGCCTTTACAATGGCGGCATGTCCGCTTCAAGCCCCCCTTCATCCGCACGCAAGCTTTTTCTGATCGGCCTGAGCATCGCGATACTCGGCGCGGTTCTGTTTTCCACCAAAGCCATCGTTGCCAAGTTGATTTACCGCCACGGCGTCGATGCGGTGACGCTGATCGCTTTCCGGATGCTATTTTCACTGCCATTCTTCATCGCCATCGGCATCTGGCGCTCGCGCAATGCGACCCCATTGAGCCGCAGGGACAAATGGCAAATCGTGTTCCTGGGTTTGATCGGCTACTACCTTTCCAGCTTCCTCGATTTTCTTGGCCTGCAATATATTTCTGCCGGCCTGGAGCGACTGATCCTGTTTTTGACGCCATCCTTCGTCTTGCTGATATCGGTTTTTTTGATGAAGAAAAAAATCACGGCAATTGAATGGGCGGCGCTCGGCACTTCATATCTGGGCACGGTGCTGGTCTTCATCCAGGATGTGCAGGTAGGCGGGAATGCCGTCGTGATTGGGGGCTTGCTGGTTTTGGGCAGTGCGATTTCATATGCGATTTATCTGGTCGGCACGGGTGAGCTGGTGCGGCGCGTTGGTCCATTGCGCCTGGTTTCGTATGCGATGTGCGTCTCCAGCGTGGCGTGCATAGGGCAGTTTTTCATCCTGCGCCCGGTTTCGATGCTGGTGCAACCGATGGATGTCTACAGCCTGTCGATGATCAACGCATTTCTCTGTACCGTATTGCCAGTGTTCCTGACCATGATAGCGGTGGACAGGATAGGTGCGGCAACGGCTTCGCAGGCCGGCATGATAGGTCCGGTATCTACACTGTTTCTGGCGGCGCTGATCCTCGATGAGCCGATTACCGGGATGCAACTGGCTGGAACGGCGCTGGTGTTATGCGGTATTTATCTGCTATCCAGAAAGAAATCTTAGCAAGGGATGGATGTGCGTATGCGGGAAAAATCTATACCTGGTGCGCAGCCGGCACGTTTTAATTTGATCAATGCATGAACATTTAATAAGCGAGCTTCATATGACGAAAGCAATCAGAATCCTGAAAACCGGCGGGCCTGAGGTCATGGAATATGTCGATGTCGATCTTCCTGCGCCCGGTCCCGGCGAAGCGCTGATCCGCCAGATGGCATGCGGTTTGAACTTTATCGATGTGTATTTCCGTACCGGCTTGTATGCGCAGCCGCTGCCGGCCGGCCTGGGCATGGAAGGTGCCGGCGTGGTGGAGGCGGTGGGTGCCGGCGTGTCGCACATACAGCCTGGTGACCGGGTGGCATATGCTGGCCGTCCTTGCGGCGCCTATGCAGAAGCGCGCGTGCTGCCGGCCGACATACTGGTCAAGCTGCCGGACGCCATCGGCTTCGAAACTGCTGCGGCGATGATGTTGCAGGGCTTGACGGTGCAATACCTGTTTCGCCGCACGTTCCGCCTGCAGGGTGGCGAGACGATACTGTTCCATGCCGCCGCCGGCGGCGTCGGCCTGATCGCCTGCCAGTGGGCGCGGGCGCTGGGCGTGACGATGATAGGCACCGTGGGCTCGGATGAAAAAGCCGAGCTGGCAAAAGCCAACGGTTGCGTGCACACCATCAATTACAACAAGGAAAATTTTGTCGAGCGCGTCAAGGAAATCACCGGCGGCCAGGGCGTGCCGGTAGTCTACGATTCGATAGGCAAGGATACCTTCACCGGTTCGCTCGATTGCCTGTCGCCGCTGGGTATGATGGTCAGTTACGGCAGCGCGTCCGGCCCGGTGCCGCCATTCAGCCTCAATGAACTGGCCTCGCGCGGGTCCCTGTTCATTACGCGCCCATCGATCTTCAGCTATACAGCCAAACGCGACGACCTGGAAATGATGGCAGGCGAGTTATTCGGCATGGTGGAGAGCGGAAAGATTAAAATCGATGTCAATCAGCGCTATGCACTGAAAGACGTGGCGCAAGCGCATCGTGATCTTGAATCGCGCAAAACCACCGGCTCCACCATTTTGATTCCTTAAGGATTTGCCATGCAAGAACTGGATACAGACAAACACCCGCAAGAACAGCCATCCGATGCAGATGGCAAACCTAAATTCGGTCGCCTGCTGTTGCTGCTCGCATTTGGCGTCGCAATGGTAGTGGCGCTGACTTTCGGTTCGCTCGCGTATTACACATCGTAATTATCGGATGGGCAGTTAAAACAAAAAGGCGGCCTCAAGGCCGCCTTTTTGTTTGCCCGCGCTCAGGCGCCAGAGTTGTGCCTGACCGTCATTCCTTGATTTCCAGATTCACGCGCCGCGGCACGCCGCTCTGGCCGGGAAAGTCCAGGAATGCACTGCGCACCATGTAAGGCATAGCGAAAGCCATGGCACCATTCCCGCCATCGCTGTCGACTGTCACGTCATAGAGTTTTTTACCATCCTTGATGCGCGTAATCAGGATGTTGAGCTGACGCCGGAATAACTGGTACTGGACTTCGCGATATTGCGTGACCGGTCCCGGATGCCAGAATGGATCATAGTAGGGGCCGTAATAGCCGCGTCTGGGATCGTAATAGGGATGGCCATACCAGTATGGCCAGTAGGGATCGGTGACAACCGGTTGCACGACTTTTACATCGCGCACGTCGATACGGTAATCGAGAACGACCTTCAGATGGGCGCTGCGCTGCGCCTGCACTTCGTTAAAACCAAGGCGCCTTAGCTCGCTACGCACCAGATTTTCATAATTCTGGTGTTCTAGATTGTTTTCCTGCCCCGCCTTGCGCTCAAATACATAGGATTTTTCTTGCAGATTGGCTGGCCAATCGTGAAATGCTATGACATCGCTGCGTATGAAGCTCGCGCAACCGCTGAGCAAGACGCTCGATAAGGCTATCAATACCAGTAAATAACGCCGCATTTCAAATCTCCTGTATCCCAGATACGAAGCATAGCGGGAATGGGGGAAAGAGTGCTTGCATTTCGCAAGTTGCCCATTCCATTTCCGCTGGTTGTCGGGATAAGCATGCATTGCAGGCTTGCATGGTTTTTCCAGCTATCTCAGGCTCAGACAAGCAGATTCCATTTCCTATCCCATGATTGGTAAAATGGTGTTTTGCCTGGCCTCGCCTGATACCCCTATTCCTATGCGCACCGACACTCCATCCGCGATATATCGCAAAGACTACACACAGCCTGGCTATTGGGTACACACCGTCGAGATGGGATTTGATCTCGATCCGTCGGCAACCAGGGTTGCAACGCGGATGACATTGACGCGCAATCCGGCCAGCGCGGAGCAGGCGCTGCTGCTGTACGGCGAGGGGCTGGAGCTGGTGCAAATCCGCCTCAATGGCAAATTGCTGTCGAAACGCGATTACCAACTCGATAAAGATGTGTTGCGCATTCCAGTCGCGCCGGATGAGGTCGTGCTGGAAATTGAAACCCTGATACGGCCGGATAAAAACACCTCGCTGATGGGTTTGTATGTATCGAATGGCAATTTTTTCACGCAATGCGAAGCCGAAGGCTTCCGCAAGATCACTTATTTCCCCGATCGTCCGGATGTGATGGCGAAATACAAGGTCATGCTGCGCGCCGATAAAAAGAAATATCCGGTGCTGCTGTCGAATGGCAATCTGATCGAAGAGGGTGATCTGGGCGATGGCCGCCACTATGCCTTGTGGGAAGATCCGTTCAAGAAGCCATCCTATCTGTTCGCGCTGGTTGCCGGCCAGTTGGTCTGTCAGGAAGAGAGGATCAAACTCAAATCCGGTCGCGATGCCTTGCTGCAGGTGTGGGTCGAAGACGGCAATCTGGACAAGACGCAGCATGCGATGGATTCGCTGATCAACAGCATACGCTGGGATGAACAGCGCTATGGGCTGGAACTCGATCTGGACCGCTTCATGATCGTCGCCGTGGGCGACTTCAATATGGGCGCGATGGAGAACAAGGGCCTGAACATTTTCAACACCAAGTATGTGCTGGCCAATTCGCGCATAGCCACCGATGCTGATTACGCCAATATCGAATCCGTGGTCGGACATGAATACTTCCATAACTGGACCGGCAACCGCGTGACTTGCCGCGACTGGTTCCAGTTATCCCTGAAGGAAGGCTTGACGGTGTTCCGCGATCAGGAATTTTCGGCTGACATGATAGGCACAGCCAGCGGCCGCGCAGTCAAGCGCATAGAAGACGTGCGCATGCTGCGCCAGGCGCAATTTCCGGAAGATGCAGGTCCGATGGCCCATCCGGTGCGCCCGGACTCGTTTGTCGAGATCAGCAACTTTTATACCGTCACGATTTATGAAAAAGGCGCAGAAGTCGTGCGCATGTACCAGACCCTGCTGGGCCGTGATGGTTTCCGCAAGGGGATGGACCTGTATTTCGAGCGCCACGATGGGCAGGCGGTCGAGTGCGATGATTTCCGTGCTGCGATGTTCGATGCCAACGGGCGCGACCTGACGCAATTCGAGCGCTGGTACAGCCAGGCGGGTACGCCGAAGGTGATTGCCAGGACTTCTTACGATCCGGTCGCGCAGACATACGACATCACCTTGTCGCAATCTTGTGCGCCGACACCGGGACAGGCCAAAAAGCTGCCTTTCCATATTCCGGTTGCCGTGGGTTTGCTTGACGGCGCAGGGCGCGACATGCCGCTTTCATACGGCGGCATCAGTGGCAATCCGACCACGGTGGTGCTGGAGTTGAACGGTACGCAGCAAACATTCCGCTTCGTCCATGTGAAGGAAAAGCCGGTGCCTTCGATCTTGCGCAATTTTTCCGCGCCGGTGGTGCTGGAATACGACTACAGCGAAGATGAGCTCGCCTTCCTGATGGCGCATGACAGCGATGCCTTCAATCGCTGGGAAGCCGGGCAGCGTCTGGCAACGCGTCGCCTGCTCTCGCTGACTGCATCGGTGCAGCAGTCGGATACCTTGAGCGTAGACCAGGCATTGAGCGACAGCCTGCGTGCGACGCTGAATGAGCAGGCACTGGATCCGGCATTCCGCGAGACCGCGCTGACGCTGCCGGCAGAAACCGTTATTTCCGAACAGATGGACGTGATCGACCCGCAAGCGATACACACGGCGCGCCGTTTCCTGCGCCTGTCGCTGGCGCAAGCTTTGCGGGCGGATTTCACCCATATATATAAAGACCATCAAACCGACGGACCTTACAGCCCGGATGCGACATCGTCGGGCAAGCGGGGATTGAAGAATCTGGCCCTGTCTTACCTGACAGATATAGATGATGCAGCTGCGCATGCACTGGCGCAGGCGCAATATGATCAAGCCAACAACATGACGGATCGGATTGCGGCGCTGTCGGCCTTGGTAAACAGCCAGGCGCCGGGCCGGGCTGCAGCGTTGGCCAGGTTTTATGCCGATTTCGAGCAAGAGCCGCTGGTCATCGATAAATGGTTCAGCCTGCAAGCCATGGCGCGTACCACGGATGTGGCAGCGGTACGTGCCTTGATGCAGCATTCGGCGTTTTCGCTCAAGAACCCGAACCGGGCACGCAGCCTGATCTTCAGTTTCTGCAATGGCAATCCATCACGTTTTCACGCTGCCGACGGTAGCGGCTATGTCTACTGGGCCGAACAGGTGATTGCGCTTGATGCAATCAACCCGCAAGTGGCTGCACGTCTGGCGCGCAGCCTGGATCGCTGGCGTAAATATGCGCCCGTCTTGCAGGAAAAGATGCGCGCCGCTTTGCAGCTTGTGGCAGACGCGCCCAAGCTTTCCAAGGATGTGGAAGAAGTCGTGACGAAGTCGCTCGCAGCAAATTAATAGAACAACACATACAATTGCTAGGCAAAACGGCAATTAATGAAGTTAGATCAAGATTAAAGGATGTCATGAAACGTATCAGCCTCACGCAATACCTCATTGAAGAGCAGCGCCTGCACAACAAAATTCCGGCGGAGCTGCGTCTATTGATAGAAGTCGTTGCGCGCGCCTGCAAGACGATCAGTCACGCCGTCGGTAAAGGCGCGCTGGGTGAAGTGCTGGGCAGTGCGCACAGTGAAAACGTGCAGGGCGAGGTGCAAAAGAAGCTCGACATCATTTCCAACGATATCCTGCTGGAAGCCAATGAATGGGGCGGCCATCTGGCGGCGATGGCATCGGAAGAAATGGAAACCATCCATCCGATACCGAACCGCTACCCTATGGGCGAGTATCTTTTGCTGTTCGATCCACTGGATGGCTCCAGCAATATCGATGTGAATGTATCTATAGGCACGATATTCTCGGTATTGAAGGCAGCCGATGGCATGCAGGCGCCGACGGAAGCGGATTTCTTGCAGCCCGGCACCCGGCAGGTTGTGGCTGGCTACGCTCTTTATGGCCCGCAAACATTGCTGGTGCTCACCACAGGTGATGGCGTGCAATGCTTTACGCTGGACCGCGAGATGGGTGCATGGGTAATGACGCACAAGAACATGGAGATCCCAGCCGATACCCAGGAATATGCGATCAATGCATCCAATGCACGTCACTGGCAGGCGCCGGTCAAACGCTATATAGATGAACTGCTGGCTGGCACTACCGGCCCGCGCAGCAAGGATTTCAATATGCGCTGGATCGCCTCCATGGTGACCGATGTACATCGCATCCTCACCCGCGGCGGCATCTTTATGTATCCAGCCGATGCGCGTGAGCCGGACAAGCCAGGCAAGTTGCGCTTGATGTATGAAGCCAACCCGATGGCTTTCCTGGTCGAGCAGGCAGGCGGCGCAGCCACCGATGGCCAGCAACGCATACTTGATATCCAGCCTGAAAAGCTGCACCAGCGTGTGCCGGTCTTCCTGGGATCGAAGAATGAAGTTGAACTGGTGACCAGTTATCACAAGCCAAAGTAAGCCTTCTATATAAGGAGGAATCCTTGGACAAAAAGGCTGATGGAAAATACTTAAAGTATTTTCTCAAAAGCACTTGCCAAGGGTGGAAGACGTTTGCTATAGTTCGCCTCCC
>NZ_JAUSME010000184.1 GCF_030645555.1 Herminiimonas sp. | reverse complement strand
TACGGTAGAGGCGGCTTACAACATTGCACGCTTTACTGCAGAAGACGATTGCGCCGGTTTGCCGGATGAGGAATTGCTGGAGCGCAATCCACAAGATTTGAAGCTTTGCTATCCGTGGCTGATCTCAAGCGAAGAGGCGGTGGAATTAGCCCAGCGTGGTGAAGCAGCAGCATTCGCGGTCGACAAGCGCATCACCAATAGCGAAGGCGCCAGCGTCTATGCGCAGCAGTCACATTTCGTTTCCGCCAATTCGCGCGGCTTCATCGGTGGCTATCCGTATTCACGTCACACGATTTCAGTCGCACCGATTGCCGGCAAGGGCAGCAATATGCAGCGCGACGACTGGTATTCGTCGATGCGCGATCCGAAAAAACTGGCCCAGCCTGAAGCTGTCGGTCGCTATGCTGCGCAACGTGCGCTGGCGCGCCTGAATGCACGCAAGATCGATACGCGCAAATGTCCGGTACTGTTTGAGGCGCCGCTCGCAGCGGGCTTGCTCGGCGCCTTCGTGCAAGCGGTGTCCGGCGGCGCACTGTATCGCAAATCAACCTTCCTGCTGGATTCGCTCGGCAAGCCTGCATTCCCGTCGCATGTGCAAATCACGGAAGACCCGCATGTGCCAGGGGCAGTCGGTTCCTCGCCTTTCGATGAAGAGGGCGTGAAAACCAGCAAGCGCGATGTCGTCAAGGATGGCGTGGTGCAAGGTTATTTCCTGTCGACGTATTCCGCGCGCAAGCTGGGCATGCAAACGACAGGCAATGCGGGTGGCTCGCACAATCTGATCATGTCATCTTCACTGACGCAGGCGAGCGATAATTTCAAGGCGATGTTGAAGAAGCTTGATACCGGTTTGCTGGTCACCGAGCTGATGGGGCAGGGCGTCAATTATGTGACGGGCGATTACTCGCGCGGTGCATCCGGTTTCTGGGTAGAGAAGGGCGTGATCCAGTATCCGGTCGAAGAAATCACGATAGCCGGCAACATGAAAGATATCTTCATGCAAGTTGTTGCCATCGGTGCCGATACCCTGGTGCGCGGCACCAAACAGACGGGTTCTGTATTGATAGAAAATATGGTTGTTGCTGGTGGTTAATGCTGCGTTTTCGTAGTATGGTTATGGCAGTTGTTCCTAGCGTACAGAGTGAAAAAGTGCTCTACTTTATTCAGCTTACGCGGCACTTACAACTAGGTGTTTTCATTGAAAATGTCCGTCATTTTTTTCGGCGTACATTTTTTGCACAAGCATAACCGTTAACCAATCAGGAGACTAAATGGAACGTCGTTCATTCCTTAAAAAAGCAGCAGTCGGTGCATCAGTAGGTGCAGTTGCTGCGCCTTCTTTTGCGCAAGCTACCCCGACGATCAACTGGCGTCTGGCATCGAGCTTTCCTAAATCGCTAGACACGATTTACGGCGCTTCCGATACCTTCACCAAACGTGTCGCGCAGCTGACCGATGGCAAGTTCAATATCCGTCCTTTTGCTGGCGGTGAAATTGTTCCGGCACTGCAAGTCATGGATGCAGTACAAGCGGGTACCGTTGAAATGGGTCATTCAGCTTCTTACTATTATTTCGGCAAGGATCCTACCTTTGCATTTGATGCAGTCGTGCCATTCGGCCTGACTTCGCGTCAGCAAACCGCCTGGTTCGATCAAGGTGGCGGCCGCGAATTGACCCGTGAATTCTTCAAGGGCTATGGCATCGTCAACTTCCTGGGCGGTAACACCGGCACCCAGATGGGTGGCTGGTTCCGTAAAGAGATCAAGGATGTAAAAGATCTGAATGGCTTGAAAATGCGTATTGGCGGTTTCGCCGGTCGCGTCATGCAAAAACTCGGCGTGGTGCCACAACAGATCGCTGGCGGCGACATTTATCCTGCGCTGGAAAAAGGCACGATCGATGCAGCAGAATGGATCGGACCTTACGACGATGAAAAACTCGGCTTCAACAAGGTTGCACCGTTCTACTACGCGCCAGGCTGGTGGGAGCCTAGCTTGCAACTGTCGTTCTACATCGGCATCAAGGAATGGGAAAAACTGCCTAAGCAATATCAGGCTGCAGTAGAAGCTGCTTCCTACGAAGCTCACGTGGTGATGCAAGCGGAATACGATGCACGTAATCCAGCCGCATTGGCACGTTTGCTCAAGAACGGCGTCAAGCTGCGTTCATTCTCCAAGCCGATCATGGAAGCCTGCTACAAGGCAGCTGTGGAAACGATGGAAGAAGAAGCTGGCAAGAATGCCAAGTTCAAGAAGATCTATGAGCCATGGAAGCGTTTCCGCCAGGATCAGAACCAATGGGCTTCCGTTGCTGAAGCGCCGATCCAGAACTTCATGATCGGTCGCAAGTAAGCAATCGCAGTCGTCTTGTAAAACCCGCAGCGCATCCGCCCTGCGGGTTTTTTATTGTCTGTACATCTGCTCTTCAATACGCGAGCGTACTGTTCCAGAGTAGGGCTGCGAATTGCCGGCAATAAAAAATCCCGCAGGATGAATCGTGCGGGATTGGTTCGGGAGCGGAGGTTTTTACTTCTTGTCCGGCTCTGTCGAAAAATTCAATTGCGGTGTTTCATCTGCGCCGGCAGCCGGCTGGTCGCCGCCGGATGCATCAGGCTCTGCCGCATCGTTGCCGTAACTCTCGCCCATATCGATGTTGAGTTCGATTTTTTCATGCATGTCGGTTTTCTTGTCGACCGAGATCAGTTTAGGGAAGGCGATGATCAGGGTCACCATGATCACCTGGATCACAACAAACGGTACCGCACCCCAGTATATGTCGGACGTCTTGACTTCCTTCGGCGCGACCGAGCGCAGGTAGAACAGCGCGAAGCCGAACGGCGGATGCATGAACGAGGTTTGCATGTTGACGCTCAAGAGCACGCCGAACCAGATCAGATCGATGCCCAGTTTGTCTGCCACCGGACCGACCAAAGGCACCATGATGAATGCGAGTTCAAAGAAGTCGAGGAAGAACGCCAGGCCAAAGAACAGGATGTTGACCACGATCAGGAAGCCGGCTGTGCCGCCTGGCAAGGAGGTCAGCAAGTGTTCTACCCACAGATCGCCATTGACGCCGCGGAAGATCAAGCCGAATACGCTGGAGCCGATCAGGATGAACATCACGAAGCAGGACAGGCGCGAAGTCGAATTCATCGCCTGCTTGAGCAAATCCCACGACAGGCGGCGATTCATCAGGGCCAGCACCATCGCG
This sequence comes from Herminiimonas sp., assembly GCF_030645555.1. Classification (GTDB taxonomy): domain Bacteria; phylum Pseudomonadota; class Gammaproteobacteria; order Burkholderiales; family Burkholderiaceae_D; genus Oxalicibacterium. Next base: position 4,647 of record NZ_JAUSME010000184.1, on the reverse strand, counting down.
CCAAACGCGCCCATGCCACCGCCTTCAGTCGGCGTTGCGATACCGACAAAAATGGTACCCAGTACCAGGAAGATCAGCGCCAGTGGCGGTACCAGTACAAACACGACTTTCTCAGCCATCTTGGACAGCAGGCCGAGCTTCATTCTGCGGTTGATGACGGCCACCATGAATGCGCCGGCGATACCCAGCGTTGCCGCATAGATCAAGCCTTCATCTGCATGCAGTTTCGGGTTGCTGGCCAGCAGGATCTTTTCAATGACGTAGCAGACAGCAACGGTGGCAATGATCAGCACGAACAGCGAAAGGACGCCGCTTTTGCCATCTGGCTGGCGCAGATTGCGCGCTTCCACCGGCAGAGCAGGAACCCATGTAGGTTTGAGTATCGAAATGATCAACACATAACCGGCATACATCGCCGTCAGCATCAAGCCCGGGCCGAATGCAGCCTGGTACATATCGCCTACGGAGCGGCCCAGTTGATCTGCCATCACGATCAATACCAGCGATGGCGGGATGATTTGCGCCAGCGTACCGGATGCGGCAATCACGCCGCTCGCAATTTTTTTATCGTAACCGTAACGCAGCATCACAGGCAGCGAGATCAGGCCCATGGAAATGACCGATGCTGCCACCACGCCAGTGGTCGCTGCCAGCAGCGCGCCGACAAAGATAACCGCATAGGCGACACCGCCACGCAAGGGGCCGAATAACTGGCCTATCGTGTCGAGCAAGTCCTCGGCCATGCCGGAGCGTTCCAGTATCAGTCCCATGAAGGTAAAGAAGGGGATCGCCAGCAGCGTGTCGTTCGACATGATGCCGAAGATGCGGTTTGGCAAGGCCTGCAGCAATTCGGGTTTCAGCAAACCCAGTTCGATGCCGACCAGGCCAAAGAACAGGCCATTGGCGGCGAGGGAAAATGCAACCGGAAAGCCGGATAGTAAGAATACGACCAGCGCGCCGAACATGATAGGCGCCAGATTCGCAATGAGAAATTCAGTCATGTATATTCCTGCGATCAGTTAAGTTTATTGGCAGCTTTGATCGCCGCGATTTCTTCTTCAGGCGTAGCCGTCTGCTTCTCGAATGCGCTGGCCGGTACCTTGCCTTGCAGGTAGCCGATGCGCTTGATGATTTCCGATACGCCTTGCAGGGCCAGCAAGACAAAACCGACAGGTATCATCAGTTTGGCTGGCCAGACGATCAAGCCGCCTGCATTGCTGGACATTTCCTGGTTTTGCAGCGAAATCCATGCATAAGGCACGGCGTAATACAAAATCAGCAAGGTCGCCGGCATCAGGAACAGGATGAAGCCGAACAAGTCTATCCAGACTTGTGTGCGTTTGGAAAAATGACCGACGATGACGTCGATGCGCACGTGCTCATTGCGACGCAGGGTGTACGAGGTGGCCAGCAGAAAGATGGCGCCAAACAGATACCATTGAATTTCCAGCCAGCCGTTCGAGCTCATGTTGAACAGGTAGCGAACCACTGCATTGCCGCTGCAGATAAGCACAGCAGCCAGCAAAGCCCAACTAACGCCGTGGCCTATTTTTTCATTGAGTTCATCAATGAATCGCGAAAGTGATAGTAAAAAAGACATTATTTTTGTCTCCTGATTGGAATTGAACAAGACATCAACGCAGCATTTTATGCGTTGTATCGCATAGATGCTTTTCGATGGCATTTGAATATATAAGGAGAACTTGGCTTGCGCTCTTTGAAGCTGCATTTGCAATGCATGCAGCCTTACCCCATTTTTACAAGCTGAAACAATACAGCACTTAACTGACGCCAAGATTACGTGCGGCAAATGAGGATGATCAAATCATGGAAAGAATCCCGGAAATTGGAAAATTCCTTCTGCTTGAATATGCAGCTTGATCAGCTATCCAGCCCAAGAGTTGAATGACTGATCAAATTTGCAATTAGTTCAGCTTCGTGCGATGCCTTGCGATGGCCATGCGCACCTGCTGCGGCGCGGTGCCGCCTATGTGGTTGCGTGCGGCAACCGAGCCTTCAAGCGTCAGCACCTCGAAAATATCGGCTTCAACCAGGGGCGAAAACACGCGCATTTCTTCCAGCGTCAAATCGCTCAAGTCGCATTGCCTGTCGACGCAGGCCCGCACTGCACGCGCCACGGCTTCGTGGGCATCGCGGAAGGGCAAGCCTTTTTTCACCAGATAGTCGGCCAGGTCGGTCGCGGTTGCGTAACCCTGCAAGGCCGCAGCGCGCATTGCATCCGCCTTGACGGTGATGCCGCGCGCCATGTCGGCAAAAATGCGCAAGGTATCGACCACGGTATCGACGGTATCGAACAGCGGTTCCTTGTCTTCCTGATTGTCCTTGTTATAGGCCAGCGGCTGGCCTTTCATCAGGGTCAGCAATGCGATCAGGTGGCCATTGACGCGGCCGGTCTTGCCACGTGCCAGTTCCGGCACGTCGGGATTTTTCTTTTGCGGCATGATCGATGAGCCGGTGCAGAAACGGTCGGCGATATCGATGAAGCCGACGCGCGGACTCATCCAGATCACCAGTTCTTCCGACATGCGCGATACGTGCGTCATGATCAATGCGGCGGCGGCGCAGAATTCGATTGCAAAGTCGCGGTCCGACACGGCGTCCAGCGAGTTGTGACAGACATCCTCAAAGCCCAGCGTGCGTGCGACACGTTCTCGATCGATAGGGAAGGTGGTGCCGGCCAGCGCAGCGGCGCCCAGCGGCAGGCGATTGACGCGTTTGCGGCAATCCTGCATGCGCTCTGCATCGCGGCTGAACATTTCGACATAGGCCAGCATGTGATGGCCGAAGGTGATCGGCTGCGCCACCTGCATGTGCGTAAAGCCGGGCATGATGGTGTCTGCATGCTGTTCGGCCAGATCGAGCAGGGCCAGGCGGAAATCACGCAGCAAGACGGTGATGGTATCGATTTCGCTGCGGACATAGAGGCGTATATCGGTCGCGACCTGATCGTTGCGCGAGCGGCCGGTATGCAGGCGCTTGCCGGCGTCGCCGACGAGTTCGGTCAGGCGTTTTTCTATATTCAGGTGCACGTCTTCCAGATCCAGCAGCCATTCGAACTTGCCGGCAGTGATTTCTTGCTGGATTTGCGCCATGCCGCGCTGGATTTCGGCGTGGTCTTCCTGACTGATGATATTCTGGTGCGCGAGCATCTCCGCATGCGCGAGAGAACCCTGGATGTCGACCTGTGCCAGGCGCTTGTCGAAGAAGACCGATGCGGTGTAGCGTTTGACGAGATCCGAGACCGGTTCGTTGAAGCGCGCCGACCAGGCCTCGCTCTTTTTGGAGAGTTGTGCTGTCATAATTGGTTCCTGATGAATACGCGATTATAGAACAACCGAACCTCGCAATCCCACATACAGCCGCGATATATCCTTAATCCATGCCGCCATTGACCCAATCTGCACCAGCCAAGCCTGTCGAGATCGTGATCCCGGATTGTTGCAATGTCGGCATCATGGTCAAGTCTCTGCTGTTCGTCAACGGCGTGGTGCTGATCGTGATGTTGATCAATGCCGGCAGTGTCTACACGGGTTTGCTCGGATTTGTCGAGGCGTCCATGCTGGTCGAGCTGGCCAGCCTGTCTTCCTTGCTGGCCCTGTGCGGCTTGCGCCGCCTGATCAAGACCATACCGCCGTGGGGCCAGCGCATCGCCTGCGGCCTGGTGCCGGCCGCGATTACCGGCTTGATCATTCACTATCTGTTAAACGATGATTGGACCATGATCAGTCTGAGCCGGCTGTCGGCGCTGGAAGGTGTGGTTTGCGCGGCGCTGTTCGGCATGGTCTTGCAGCATTATTTTGAATTGCGTACGCGGGCATTTTCGCCGGCGCTGGCCGAGGCGCGGCTGCAAGCCTTGCAGGCCCGCATACGGCCGCATTTCCTGTTCAATAGCCTGAACGCGGTCCTGTCGCTGATCCGCACCGAACCGAAACGGGCGGAAACCACGCTGGAAGACATGGCCGACTTGTTCCGCGTCCTGATGCGCGATGCGCGCGAGATCACGACGCTGGGCAATGAAATCAGGATAGGCATGCAATATCTGTCGATAGAAAAAGTCCGGCTGGGTGAACGGCTGCAGGTCAAATGGGACATGGACGATGTCTCCGGTGATGTGCTGAAAAAGGCAAAGACTCCCGCCTTGCTGCTGCAACCGTTGCTGGAAAACGCAGTGCACTACGGTGTTGAACCGTCGCAGCAGAATGCGGTGATCACGATTGCGATCAGCCGTGTACGCGACCGCATCGAGATCGTGATGACCAATCCCTTTCACGCCGATGTGCTATCGACCGGCAACCACATGGCGCTGGATAATATCCGCGAGCGCCTGATGTTGCTCTATGACGTGGAGGCGCAATTGACGACGACGGTGGCGCAGGGATGGTTTGAATTGCGCCTGCATTTTCCCTATCAAAAGGCGGATTCATGAACCCGCGCATCCTGATTGTCGATGACGAGGCGCCGGCGCGCATGCGCCTGAAGACCCTGCTGTTGGATATAGCCAGGGAATGCCCGCATCTTTTGGTCGGCGAGGCGGCGCAGGCGCAGGAAGCGCTCGACCAGATTGTTGCGCACGCGCCCGATATCGTCTTGCTCGATGTGCAGATGCCGGGCATGACGGGCATGGAG
>NZ_JAUSME010000181.1 GCF_030645555.1 Herminiimonas sp. | reverse complement strand
CCAACTGAGCTAAGCACCCGACTGCGCATATTGCCCGCACTTGCTTAATTCAGCCAAACATACAGCGTTGTCACCACGCCGCAAAAGAATTATTTTACAGCATGTTGACGCAATTTGCACCAGCAAATTGCGTTCAGCAATGATTAATTAACTGCGTCTTTCAAAGCCTTGCCTGGTTTGAATTTAGGCACTTTTGCAGCCTTGATCTTGATCGCTTCGCCAGTACGTGGATTACGGCCGGTACGTGCAGCACGCTTGCCGACGGAAAATGTACCGAAACCAACCAGGGTAACCGTGCCATTTTTCTTCAATGTGGTCTTGACCGCACCGATCACTGCATCAAGCGCGCGCGCAGCAGCAGCTTTGGAAATGTCGGCGGTACCAGCAATGTGTTCAATCAATTCTGTTTTATTCACTTACGTCCCCTCACAAAGGTTGAATGCCGCAAGGTCGCACCGACTCAGATCGGTAAGGCGACACTGCGGGACGCAGAAAAATCTGCAGCAGGTATTAAACAAGCCGCAAAGCCTTGTGTCAAGCGCTTTGCGGCGCACTTCCCTCTGAAAAGATACGTTTTCATTTGTATTTTGCCGCCACAGAACGATTCCATCGTCATCTGCAAAAAAAAAGCGCTCCGAAGAGCGCTTTTTTAAAGACATGCAATATCAATGCTTGACGACGCTGGGGTCAGCTGGCGCGCCTGGTGCTTTCGCCACAGCCGCTTCCGCCACAGATGCTTCTTCATCCGTCAATGCCACTGGGGCACGCTCCAGTGCGATTTCAAGCACCTTGTCTATCCAGCGTATAGGCACGATTTCCAGCTTGTTTTTCACATTATCGGGAATCTCGGCCAGATCCTTCACGTTTTGCTCCGGTATCAATACGGTCTTGATACCGCCGCGATGTGCCGCCAGCAGTTTCTCTTTCAAGCCCCCGATAGGTAGTACTTCGCCACGCAACGTGATCTCGCCCGTCATCGCGACATCGGCGCGCACCGGAATCCCGGTGAATACCGACACCATCGCCAAGGTCATGGCTACACCGGCCGAAGGCCCATCTTTCGGCGTCGCACCTTCAGGGACGTGAATATGGATATCGCTCTTTTCGAAAATATCGGCTTTGATGCCGAGTTTTTTCGCGCGGCTGCGCACCACCGTGCGAGCTGCCTCGATCGATTCCTTCATCACATCGCCCAGCGTACCGGTACGTATGATATTGCCCTTGCCTGGCATCGTCATCGCTTCTATCGTCAGCAAATCGCCACCCACTTCGGTCCATGCCAAGCCCACCACCTGACCTATCTGGTTTTCTTTTTCGGCGACGCCGAAATCGAATTGGCGCACACCGAGGAACTTGTCGATGTTCTTCGATGAGATCGTGACTTTCTTGTCCTGCTTTTTGAGCAGCAACATCTTCACAACCTTGCGGCAGATTTTCGAGATTTCACGTTCCAGCGAACGCACGCCGGCTTCACGCGTGTAGTAACGGATGATGTCGCGTATCGCCGATTCCGCCACGCTGATCTCGTCTTCCTTCAGACCATTGTTCTTGATCTGCTTAGGCAACAGATAGCGTTGCGCAATGCTGGTTTTTTCATCTTCGGTATAACCCGACAGGCGGATGACTTCCATCCGGTCCAGCAACGCTGGCGGTATGTTGTACGAGTTCGATGTCGCAACGAACATCACGTCAGACA
>NZ_JAUSME010000175.1 GCF_030645555.1 Herminiimonas sp. | reverse complement strand
TCAACTGCTCGGCGATTCCCTCTGAACTTTTAGAAAGCGAACTCTTCGGCTACAAAAAGGGTTCGTTCACCGGCGCCTCCGACGACCGCAAGGGCCTGTTTGAAGAAGCCGAGGGTGGAACGGTATTTTTAGATGAAATCGGCGACATGCCTTTCGATCTGCAAACGCGTTTGTTGCGGGTGTTGTCCGATGGCCATTTTTATCGGGTAGGCGGACATCAACCCCTGAAGGCAAATGTGCGCGTGATCGCCGCCACCCATCAAAACCTTGAGCATCGTGTGCGCGAAGGCTTGTTCCGCGAAGATTTGTATCATCGTCTGAACGTGATCCGCCTGCGCCTGCCCAGCTTGCGTGAACGGCGCGAAGACATCCCTATCCTGACGCGCCACTTCCTGGCGCAGAGTGCAAAGCAACTCGGCGTCGAGGTCAAGCGCATGTCGGAAGGCGCGATGCAGTTTCTGACCAGTCTGGACTTGCCCGGTAACGTGCGTCAGCTGGAAAATCTCTGCAACTGGATCACCGTGATGGCGCCAGGCCAGACGGTGGAAGCCAAGGATTTGCCGCATGAATTGACAGAAGGGCAGGCGTTTGCCTCGTTTGCACCTGCTGCTCCTGCCGCGTATGTGCCATCCACCGGCGCTGCCTATGCAGCGGAGGGCGACGTCATTGCCGCCAATGGCACTCCGCAGCAGGCGGTCGCAGTTGCCAATGGCACGTCGGCAGAACACGCCAACTGGATTTCATTGCTGGAAACGGAAGCCGCTACCTTGCTGGCTGCCGGGCAGCCGGAAGTAATGGATGCCCTGGGGCGTCAGTTTGAGTCGACGCTGATCAAGATGGCATTGAAATACACGCATGGGCGCAAGAATGATGCAGCGGTGCGTTTGGGGATAGGCCGCAATACGATTACGCGCAAAATTCATGAGCTGGGAATTGATGGCGCGAAAGACGATTGACGGATAGTGATGCGGCCATCTGCCTGTAGCAGGCAAAAAAATACCCTGAATCTTCAGGGTATTTTTTATCATGGAGCCGAAAATTACGGCCTTGTGCCTGGACGAACAGTCTTCGAATCCCTGGCTGCAGGCCGTATATTACGCCGCCAGTTTGGGCGTCGGGCGACAGCCTTCCAGCAGGAAGGACAGGCCGACTACCAGCACCAGCTCACCCTCGGCCGAGCGCGCAGTGCCGGCAATGCCGGCCACGGTGATCGCCGTCATCGGTTTGATAACCAGATCGGCCGTGCCTTCGACTGCACCTACTGCCAGTATGTAAGGTTGCGGTGCGGCGACGACGATGCCGACGCGTTCCACGCCCAGTTCATAGCCCAGCGAGCCCGCCAGTGAACGCACCGGCAAGGGGCGTCCCTGATCGCGCAATACTGGTGCACCGCCTACATGTTCGAATTCTTCCGGCAGTTCCACTACGCGTTGCACGACCGCCATAGGCAGTGCCAGTGCGGCCTCCGAACTGCGCACCAGCATGGTCGGGACGATAGACAGTTCGATCGGCAGACGGATCGAAAAACGGGTGCCGGAGCCGAGTTTGGAATCGATCGTGATCGCGCCGCGATGTTTTTCCACTGCCGTTTTGACGACGTCCATGCCGACGCCGCGGCCGGAGACGCTGTTGGCAACTTCCTTGGTGGAAAAGCCCGGCAGGAAAACCAGTTGCAGCATTTCTTCCTGCGTTTGTGCAGCCGTATCAGTGATCAAACCCTTGGAAATGGCTTTGGCGCGCAGCTGTTCGCCATCCATGCCTTTGCCATCGTCGGAGATTTCAATCATGACGCTGCTGGCTTCCTGCCATGCCTTGAGCAAAATGACTGATTTGGTCGATTTGCCGTTTGCAGTACGCGTGGCATTGTCTTCTATGCCGTGATCCAGCGAGTTGCGCAACATGTGCACCAGCGGATCGTACAGGCTGTCGACGACGACGCGATCAACTTCGGTTTCTGCGCCTTCAATCTGCAGGTCGACATCCTTGCCGAGTTCCTTGGCCAACTCACGCACCAGGCGCGGGAATTTCTGGAACAGTTTGCCGACTGGCTGCATGCGCGTCGACAGTGTCGCGCGCTGCAGTTCGGTAGAGTAGCGCGAGGCGCGGTTCAGGGTTTCTGCCAGCGCCGCCATCAATGTTGCTGCTTGTCCCTCAACCGGGAATTGCGCCAGTTTTTCCAGCAGGACGCTGGCTTGATTGGCTGCTTGTACCGATTCGCCGGCAACTTCCAGCAAGGCATCGAGCTTGATTGCATCGACGCGTATGCTTTCTTCCTTGATCGCGACAGGCGCCGCTTTTACATCGCCACGCCGGTCTATGCCGTCCCAGCCGCCTTTGGCCGGAGCATCCTTGGCGGGTGCTGCCGCCGTCGGTGCAGATACAGCCGCCGTCGGGCTTGCGACAGTTGTGCTTGGTATAGCCGTGCCAGCCGGTACGACCGCCTGGTACAGTGCATTCCAGTCCAGGCCATCTGCGCCTGTAGCTGCAGCAGCAACGGTGGCAACCGGTGCCGCTGCTGCAGTCGCAGCAGGTGCGGGCGCGGCGGCATTTCCTTCAATCGCACTGGTCAGTATGTCTTCCAGTGAAGCAGGCATCGCCGACAGGCTGTCCGGCCTGGCACCATTGGCCAGTTCATTCAATTGATCGGCCACAAAGCCGCTGGCTTGCAACGCAGCTTCAATCGCGATGGGCGTTACCGGCACCTGGCCAGTGCGCAGTGCATCGAACAGGTTTTCAGTCAGATGGCAGGCCGACACCATCGATGGCAGGTTCATGAAACCTGCGCCGCCTTTGATCGTGTGGAATGACCGGAACACTGCATTGAGAGTGTTCAAATCGCCCGGATTCCGCTCGAGTGTGAGCAGATGTTCTTCTACATTCGTCGCCAGATCCAGCGCTTCGATGACGAAATCCTTGAGCATGTCTTCCATCAGAACCCCAGATCGGCAAGCAGGCCATCGACGTCATCCTGCGCCATTGCGATCGCAGGTGCGGAGGGGCCATTCATCAATTCAACCGGTACATCATGTTTCGGCTCCGAGTGCGCAGCCTTGATTTCAGGCGGAGCATTGTCGCGCAGCAGCTGCGCCAGTTCGCATTCAACCTTGTGCGTGATGGCGACAATTTTCTTGATCAACTGGCCGGTAATATCCTGGAAGTCCTGCGCCATCATGATTTCCAGCAAGCGGGCTTTTTCTGCCTCGCTTACTTCGGCTACCTTGCCCGAGACCTGGCGCGAGTCGCTGGCCAGCACCTTGAATTCATCGACGCTGAGCTTGCCATCGAACAGTTGGGCCCAGCGTGCATCGATAGC
>NZ_JAUSME010000173.1 GCF_030645555.1 Herminiimonas sp. | reverse complement strand
ATCTGGATGATGTCGAGCGCGAGATCATACGGCGCGCCCTGGCCAAGACCAAGTTCAACCGGACCCAGGCAGCGGAATTGCTCGGCATTAGTTTCCGCCAATTGCGCTACCGGATGCAGCGGCTGGATGTCAATGCACCAGAATAAGACACCGACCAGCGCGCCCTTGCCCTTTCAGATCGATGCCAGCGGCTGGGCAGCTGGTGTGTTGCGCTTGCCATCACCCAATTTCGAGCAGCGGGTAGAAGGAACGGAAATTGCTTTGCTGGTGATGCATAACATCAGCTTGCCGCCAGGGCAGTTTGGCGGTCCGTTTATTGCCGACCTGTTCTTGAACCGGCTGGATTATGATGCCGATCCTTATTTTGATCAGCTGAGGCCGCTGCACGTGTCCGCTCACTTTTTGATACGACGCGATGGAACGGTCATGCAATTCGTGTCGGCCAACGACAGGGCCTGGCATGCGGGCGCATCTATTTTTTGCGGGCAAGAGCGCTGCAATGATTTTTCGATAGGAATAGAGCTGGAAGGCACCGACTGCGAGCCATTTGAGCAGGCGCAATACCTGGCCCTGGCAGCACTCACCGTTGCATTGACGGCGGCCTATCCCTTAAGCCATGTAACCGGCCATGAACACATTGCGCCTGGCCGCAAAACCGACCCCGGACCATTCTTTGACTGGGCCGAGTACCAGTTGCAGTACCAAAAAGAGCGGCAGAAATTGGTGCCGGCGAGCTTGGCTGGCAGTGATCCAGCCTTCTGCCTAGTTTAAAAAATGCATCATGGCAATCCCATATATTCATATAAAAAAATATATCGGAAACTATCAAGAAAGTGATTGCATCCCTGAGTTTCACGCACTAGAATTAGTGCGGATCTTAACTTCAGCACTAGATGTAGTGGGTTTGCCGATCTTCCCTCAAGTTTGTTCAGTTGTGTGCTTCAACATAATTTGTCCGTATACATATTAGTAGGAGCCCTGAGCAAATGTCCTTGAATACAATTAAAAAAACAGTCCCGGTATAAGCGTTTAATGCAGGTATGCGCAGGTTGCGTTACTGCAGCTGCCGTCTATAAAAAATATTTTCGCGAAACCCGTAGCACCAGGTTTCACTCTTAAAACAAGCAGGGCAAATTTGCCTGCAATCGTTATTGAAGGAGTCGTAATGCACTCTACGCAAGAAATTTCGGCCAAATCGTCGATGGAAATTGGCAGCATCGCGCCCCTCGCGGTTGCACCGTCGACTCTCGGCACCAATCCAGCCGCTTTGGGCGACTACCGCATCCTGCGTCGCAATGGTGCCGTGGTTGGTTTTGAGCCATCAAAAATCTCCATCGCTGTGACCAAGGCATTTTTGGCAGTTAACGGCGGGCAGGGCGCGGCATCCGCACGCGTACGCGAACTGGTTGAGCAGTTAACCGCAAATGTGGTGAACGCCCTGGTGCGTCGCCAGCCAGCCGGCGGTACTTTCCATATTGAAGATATCCAGGATCAGGTTGAATTGTCCCTGATGCGTTCGGGCGAGCACGATGTTGCGCGCGCCTATGTGCTGTATCGCGCCAAGCGGATGGAAGAGCGTGCGCAGCAGCAAGCAGCCAAACCAGTCCTTGAATCCAGCCAGTTGCATGTCATCGAAGATGGCCAGCGTCGTCCGCTGGACATGAATCAAGTGCGTAATTTGATCGCCGCCGCCTGCATGGGCTTGGAAAAACATGTCGATGCCGACGCGATCCTGCATGAAACAGTCAAGAAT
>NZ_JAUSME010000159.1 GCF_030645555.1 Herminiimonas sp. | reverse complement strand
AGCGTGCAGCCGGTGATGACGAACAGCGTGATGCGCATGCCCGGCGTGGCGATCGGCAGATCGAGCAAGCGCTTGAAGTCGGTGAAGCCGTTGTTGCCACCGAAGCCGGTCTCGTTGCGGAAGAACAGCAGCATCGCGGCGAAGGTCATCGCCTGCGTGATGATCGAGAAGTACACGCCCTTGATGCGCGAGCGGAAGGCGAAGTAACCGAAGACGAACGCCAGCACGCCGGGCACCAGCACCACCAGCAACATGCAGTACCAGAAATTGTCGGTGAAGCTCCAATACCAGGGGTAAGCCTTCCAGTCCAGGAAGACCATGAAGTCAGGAAGATTGCTCTGGTAGACGCCGTCACGCCCGATGGAGCGCATCAGGTACATGCCGTGCGCATAGCCGCCGAGCGTAAAAAATACGCCGTGGCCGAGCGACAGGATGCCGGTATAGCCCCATACCAGGTCAAGCGCCATCGCCGCCATTGCAAAGCACATGAACTTGCCGACCAGCGCCACGGTGTAGCCCGACATGTGCAGCACATGGCCGGCAGGAAATGCCAGGTTCAGTATCGGCAGCAGGGCCAGCACCACGGTGCAGACGATGATGCCGATCCATGCCGGTCGCGAAAACAGGCCGGCAGCACCGTTGGCCATCGCCGGCGCTGCGGCCGGCAGCGTCTTGATGTCGGTCGGGGAGGCACTCATTCGACGCTCCTGCCTTTCAGGGCAAACAGGCCCTGCGGACGTTTCTGGATAAAGATGATGATGAATACCAGGATGACGATCTTGGCCATCACCGCACCGGCCACCGGCTCAAGGAACTTGTTGATTTCGCCCAGGCTCAGTGCGGCGATCACGGTGCCGGCCAGCTGACCGACCCCGCCCAGCACCACCACCATGAACGAATCGACGATATAGGCCTGGCCCAGGTCGGGCCCGACATTGCCCAACTGCGATAGCGCCACGCCGCCCAGTCCGGCGATGCCGGAACCCAGGCCGAAGGTCATCATGTCGATGCGTCCGGTGGCCACGCCCACGCAGTCCGCCATGCGCCGGTTTTGCGTGACGGCCCGCACGAACAGCCCCAGCCGCGTCTTGTTCAGGATCAGCCAGACCGCCGCCACCACGCACATCGCGAACAGGATGATGACGATCCGGTTCCACGACAGCACCAGGTTATCCAGCACCGTGATGCCACCGGACATCCAGCTTGGATTGGAGACTTCCACGTTCTGTGCGCCGAAGATGGAGCGCACCGATTGCATCAGCACCAGGCTGATGCCCCAGGTGGCCAGCAGTGTCTCAAGCGGACGGCCGTAGAGCCAGCGGATCACGGTGCGCTCCAGCAGGATGCCCACTGCTGCCGCCACCAGGAAAGCAGCGGGCAAGGCCACCATCAGGTAAAAGTCGATGGCGTCGGGAACGTATTTGCGAAACAGCGTCTGGCAGACGTAGGTGGTGTAGGCGCCGATCATCAGCAATTCGCCGTGCGCCATGTTGATGATGCCCATCAGGCCGAAGGTGATCGCCAGCCCGAGGGCGGCCAGCAGCAGGACGCTGCCCAGCGAGATGCCGTAGAACAGGTTGCCGACAAATTCGGTACGGGCCAGGCGGCCGTTGATCTTGTTCAGCGTCGTGACGGCGGCAAGGCGGACCGATTCATCCGGCTCCAGGTAGGCGCCGTCCGGGCCTTTTTGCATCATCTTTTCCAGCACCGGCTTCAGGCTGGCATTGCTGCTGCCTTCCAGCGACACCACGGCTGCGCGCCGCAGCGCTGCGTCGGGCGACTGCAGGTTGACGGTGGCGGCAGCCAGGGTCAGGGTCGCCTTGATTGCAGGGTCGGTTTCCTTTTCCAGCGCAAGCTTGATCAGCGGGGCCTGGGCCGGGTCGATGTTCTTGAGCAGCGCGGCAGCCGCTGTGCGTCGCTGCCCGGCATCGGGTGACAGCAACTGCAATCCGGAGAGTGCGCTGTCGACGGCGGCGCGCAGCCGGTTGTTGACCGTGATGCCATCAATGCCTTCGGGCAGGGTGGATGTCTTGCCGGTCGCGGGATCCCACGCCTTGTCGTCTTCTGCTACCAGTACCTGGCCATCGGCCGTGGCATACAGCGTGTCTTCCTTCAATGCGGAGAGTACCTTGCGGGCGTCGTCGTTTGCCAGTGCGGCGATCTTCCCGACTGCTTCAATGCGCGCCTCCGGATCGTCGCCGGCCAGGGGACTGAGCAATGCCGGGTCAATGACGGCGTGGGCCATGCCGGCGCAGGCGTAAAGCAGCGTGCAGGCAATGATTCTATGCAGCAGCTTCATATCGATGAGATTCCTGCCGAAGTCGCAGCGCTGCCCATGCAGCATTGCGGATGTCAGAGCGTCGTGTGCAAAAAAAAACCGGGACGTGGAGGTTTGAGGCAAGCACGACCCGGCTTTTTGCCACCGTTGACTGAGCGCCTCCCCGCGGGGAGGCGGCGGTGTTACATCTTTTGCTTGGCTTCGTTGCCGGCAATGAACGGGCTCCAGGGCTGGGCACGTACCGGCTGCTTGGTTTTCCAGACGACGTTGAACTGACCGTCATTCTTGATCTCGCCGATCATGACCGGCTTGTGCAGGTGGTGGTTGGTCTTGTCCATCGTCAGCGTAAAGCCCGACGGTGACTTGAAGGTCTGGCCGCCCATGGCTGCAATCACCTTGTCGGTATCGGTCGAATGGGCTTTTTCGACCGCTTGCTTCCACATGTGGATGCCGACGTAGGTCGCTTCCATCGGATCGTTGGTGACGACCGTATTGGCGTTCGGCAGCTTCTTGG
>NZ_JAUSME010000158.1 GCF_030645555.1 Herminiimonas sp. | reverse complement strand
GCGCAGTCGGGTCGCTGTGGTCGGAAAAAGGCTTGTCCAAGCAGGTCAATCGGGCTACGTCCCTGCGCAATTTCATGAAGATGCTGCTGGTGGCGGACGGCCAGATAGCGATAGAACAGACGAGCGGCGATGCATTGGCGGGCGTAGCGCAGCAGGCACAGGCGTCACCGTCGTCGGTGATCCAGACCTTGCCCGAGTTGCAGGAGAATCTGACCCGGCATGGTTTTTTACTGTTGAATGCCGCACTGGTTTTCCGACCGCATGTGCCGCCAGTCAAGGAAGCCAGGGCATGGCTGCCGTTTCTGCAGACGGTGCTGGCGGCACTGGCCGATCACGCTGAACTGGCCAGAAAAACACCGCCTACGCTTGTATTGTGGGGAAAGATCGCGGTGCAGCTGGAGGCATTGCCGGCCAATGCGCGTTTCCCGAAAAAAGTTTCCGAGCATCCCTACAACCTGAGCTTCATTGCCAATCCAGTCATGCAGGCGCTGTTTGGCGCGATGCATTTGCTGAAGAAATAAAGCCGGCTTGTATTAAATCAGGCTGAGCTGGCGCAGGTCGGCTGACTCTCGCGATTCTTTCATTTCATCAGACCTTGCTGCGGTTGGGGCTTGAGCTGCCGGCGCTGCTTTGCCACCCCTGTCCGGCTTGCCTTCTTTGGCCAGCAAGCGCGCGATCATCATGTCAAAGAAAGCCGGCAACGCATGCGCATCCTCGTGTGCATGGAAGTGCTGGCGTATCACCATCCCATCCCACATCCCGGTCAGGAACAGCGCAGTTTGCGCTGCGTCCAGCGTTGCATCTATCTGGCCGCGTGCTTGTGCAAGGCGTAACAGATTGGTCAATCCCATGATCCATTCGGCTTCTATCTTGCGCAAAACGATACCCACACGTTTGCTGCGCATGCCTTCTGCATACACTTCGGTCATCAGACTGGCGTCTGCACTGGCGCGATAGCGTTCGGCAAACAGGCGCGTGGCGGCGGTGAGTGCCTGCTGTATCGACTCGGCCTCGCGCATTTGCAGCAGCATCGCGCGCGCCTGACGGCGCTCGTCGTCCACCATCGCCTCGATGATGGCTTCCTTGCCGGTGAAATAACGATAGACCGCACCAGGGCCGAGGCCGGTTTCGGCGCAGATTTGCTGCATCGAGGTTTGATGGAAGCCGGTTTTGCGGAAGCATTTTCCGGCAGCTTTCAAGACTTCTATGCGTTTTTTATCGGCTTTTTGGGTAGGGGATTGCGGGGTCTTGGAGATGCGTGTGGCCATTGCAGATACGGGAAACGAGGTTTCAGTCAATTAACGAAGCGTCAATTATAAATTGAATGTTCGCTCAATAATTTTATTCATTTCTTTGAGTTGCCTTATTGCCGTGAAGTTCGCTGATGGCTCATTCGTTATTTTCCGCTCCTTGGGTTTGAAAATATTGATTGAATGATCGTTCAATGATTGTGCGTGACTGGGCAATTTATCCGATCGCCGAGGATTGTATGCAGGCCGGATTTTGCAAAAGCCTGGCGCATGTCAGTTGCTTTATTTGCATCGTGGACCGGATCGTATGTCAGCTGCCGATATCGCGCTAAGTGACCCCGGTCAATGATGGCAAAGACATGTTTCCAATAGAATTAATGTTTGGAAATGAGTAAGAGTTTTCCAGCTTGGCGGGGTGGATGTTTACTGCAAAGTTGGCGCCTGACAGATTCAATCAAATTTGCTATACTTGACTGAATTGATCAACAACTCGGGTTATTCATTCCGTTGATTTTGGAGACAACATTTCATGCGTTTGACGACTAAAGGCCGCTTTGCTGTAACAGCAATGATTGACTTGGCATTGCGCCAGGCCAACGGCCCGGTCACGCTTGCCGGAATCAGTCAGCGCCAGGAAATTTCACTGTCGTATCTGGAGCAGTTGTTTGGCAAGTTGCGCAGGCACGAAATCGTTGAATCGGTGCGTGGTCCTGGTGGCGGTTACAACCTGGCAAGGCGTGCGGCTGATGTGACGGTGGCCGATATCATCATTGCGGTCGATGAGCCGCTGGATGCGACGCAGTGTGGCGGCAAGGAAAATTGCCATGGCCAGGAGCATGTGCAAGGTGGACGCTGCATGACCCATGATTTATGGGCCACGCTGAATGCAAAGATGGTGGATTACCTGGATTCCGTTTCGCTGCAGGATCTGGTTGATCAGCAACAACAAAAGATTTCTGAAGAATGCGTGGTGGTTGTGCATCGCAACCACGCCGCCGTTTGATTATTGGAGCTAAAAAATGAATGCCCCGTTGGATAAAAGCCTGATCGATACCATCAAGGCCCCGCACTTCCCGATTTACATGGATTATTCGGCGACTACGCCTATCGATCCGCGCGTCGCTGACAAGATGATTCCCTATCTGCGCGAGCAGTTCGGCAATCCCGCTTCGCGCAGCCATATGTATGGCTGGACTGCGGAAAAAGCGGTGGAAGATGCGCGCGAACAAGTGGCCAAACTGGTCAATGCCGATACGCGCGAAATAATCTGGACTTCAGGCGCCACCGAAGGCAATAACCTGGCGCTCAAGGGCGCGGCGCATTTCTACAAAACCAAGGGCAAGCACATCATCACGGTCAAAACCGAGCACAAGTCGGTGCTCGATACCGTGCGTGAGCTGGAGCGTCAGGGTTTTGAAGCAACCTATCTGCAACCGCAAGACAATGGCTTGATCACTATTGAGCAATTGGCGGCAGCGATACGCCCGGACACGATACTGGTTTCGGTCATGCTGGTGAATAATGAAATCGGCGTGATCCAGCCTATAGATGAAATCGGCGAATTGTGCCGCAGCAAGGGCATCATTTTCCATTGCGATGCAGCGCAGGCAACCGGCAAGGTTCATATCGATCTGGAAAAATCCAAGGTTGATCTGATGACTTTCACGGCACACAAAACCTACGGCCCTAAAGGCATAGGCGCCCTGTACGTGCGTCGCAAGCCGCGCGTGCGGCTGGAAGCGCAAATGCATGGCGGCGGTCACGAGCGCGGTTTGCGTTCTGGCACGCTGGCAACGCACCAGATCGTCGGCATGGGTGAAGCTTTTCGCATCGCCAGGGAAGAAATGGATGGCGAACTGGTACGCATCAAGGCTTTGCGCGATCGCCTGTCCAAGGGTTTGATGGAGATGGAAGAAGTCTATATCAATGGCGACATGGAACACCGCGTGCCGCACAACCTGAATGTCAGCTTCAACTATGTTGAAGGCGAATCCCTGATCATGGCGATCAAGGATCTGGCTGTTTCTTCCGGTTCGGCCTGTACTTCGGCCAGCTTGGAGCCATCGTATGTATTGCGCGCGCTGGGTCGCAGCGACGAACTGGCGCACAGCTCGATCCGTTTTACCTTCGGTCGCTTCACGACGGAAGAAGACGTGGATTTCACGATCAAGCTGATCAAGGAAAAAGTCGCCAAGCTGCGCGAGTTGTCGCCGCTGTGGGACATGTACAAAGACGGGATCGACATCAGTACGATCCAATGGGCAGCGCACTAATCGTTCTGGTTCCTGCTACAGGCAGCTGGTCTGGAAGAAGTTAAACAAGGAGCATCAAAATGGCTTACTCGGATAAAGTTCTCGATCACTATGAAAACCCGCGCAATGTAGGCGCGTTCGACAAGGGTGATGACACTGTAGGTACCGGCATGGTTGGCGCGCCGGCTTGCGGCGACGTGATGAAGTTGCAGATCAAGGTCGGCGCCGATGGCCTGATCGAAGATGCAAAATTCAAGACCTACGGCTGCGGTTCGGCGATTGCATCATCTTCGTTGGTGACCGAATGGGTCAAGGGCAAGACGCTGGATCAGGCACTGTCGATCAAGAATACGCAAATTGCCGAAGAACTCGCTTTGCCGCCAGTGAAAATCCACTGCTCGATTCTGGCAGAGGAT
>NZ_JAUSME010000153.1 GCF_030645555.1 Herminiimonas sp. | reverse complement strand
TTCCTGAGCGCGACACGTTTAAATGTTTTGCATAGACCAGGACGATGATATTG
This sequence comes from Herminiimonas sp., assembly GCF_030645555.1. Taxonomy (GTDB): domain Bacteria; phylum Pseudomonadota; class Gammaproteobacteria; order Burkholderiales; family Burkholderiaceae_D; genus Oxalicibacterium. The sequence goes on along the minus strand of NZ_JAUSME010000153.1, from coordinate 5,172 downwards.
AACAACAAGGTTGCATAAAACAGTAAGGATGCGGCGCGAAAAATATCGCTTCCGGCGAACATATTGACGGCACGAAAGCGCGCTTCCTTCATCAGTTTTCGACGACCGGCTTGACCTTCGCTGCGGCTGCCTTGGCATGGCTGCGTGCGGTCTCGACGTCGGCGGCGCTGGCCAATGCAACACCCATGCGGCGGCGCGCGAACGATTCCGGTTTGCCGAACAGGCGGATGTCGGTGCCGTGGACTTGCAAGGCCTCGGCCACCCCTTCGAACGAGACGACCTTGCCGTCATGCTGGCCATAGATCACGGCTGATGCGGCTGGCGTTTTCATCGCCACGTTGACCGGCAGTCCGAGTATCGCCTTGGCATGCAGTTCAAACTCGCTCTGTTCCTGGCTGGCCATCGTGACCATGCCGGTATCGTGCGGACGCGGGCTGACTTCGGAAAACCACACCATGTCGTGCTTGACGAACAGTTCGACGCCAAACAGGCCCAGGCCGCCGAGGTTGTCGGTTACCTTCTGTGCGATGTCGTGCGCCTTCTGCAGCGCAGCCGGATGCATTACCTGCGGTTGCCATGATTCGACATAGTCGCCATTGACTTGCACATGACCGATAGGCTCGCAGAAATGCGTGTGCGTTGCGCCGTCGGCACCGATCGCGCGCACCGTCAGCAGCGTGACTTCATAATCGAAATCGATAAAGCCTTCGACGATCACGCGTCCGGCATCGACACGGCCGCCGGCAGCGGCACATTCCCATGCTGCCGCGACTTCATGCATGCCGTTCAATTTGGACTGCCCCTTGCCGGACGATGACATGACAGGCTTGACCACGCAGGGGAAGCCGATCGCGGCACATCCTGCCTCAAGTTCCTGCAGGCTGTCGGCAAAGCGGTAAGGCGAGGTGGCAACGCCGAGTTCTTCTGCGGCCAGGCGGCGTATGCCTTCCCTATCCATCGTCAGCCAGGCTGCACGGGCGGTGGGAATGACGCGCACGCTGCCGGCGTTTTCCATTTCGACCAGCGTCGCGGTGGCGATGGCTTCAATTTCCGGCACCACCAGATCCGGTTTTTCCTGATTGATCAGCGCGGCCAGTGCAAGACCGTCGGTCATGTCGATGACGTAAGCGCGATGCGCGACTTGATGGCCGGGTGCGTTTTCATAACGGTCCACGGCGATGACTTCTACGCCCAGACGCTGCAGTGAAATGATGACTTCCTTGCCCAGTTCGCCGGAGCCCAGCAACATGACTTTGGTGGCGGTGCTGGATAAAGGAGTGCCGATGCGGTGGGGAATGTTGCTTCTATTCATGAGGGGAAATTCATTGAGCGCGCAGAGCGCCCGGATAGTGTTCGGGAAGATTTTTATTGGCATCCAGACAATAGCAAATCTGGACTGATTTGGACAGAGCAAATTGCAGGCGGCGCAAATTTTTCTTTAGAAAATCCATCAGTGAGCGGAGCAAAAAAAAAAGCTGCCAGCAATATTGCCTGGCAGCTTTTTATCCAAGAATTTCTTGAACGAAAGATTAACGATGTTTAGTCATTCGCGTAGATATCGTTATCCTTGGTTTCCTTGACGAACAGCATGCCGATCACGAAGGTACCGAGTGCAATGATGATCGGGTACCAGAGACCGTAGTAAATATCGCCCTTGAATGCAACCAGTGCGAATGCCGTGGTTGGCAGCAAGCCGCCGAACCAGCCGTTACCGATGTGGTAAGGCAAGGACATCGATGTGTAGCGGATGCGTGTCGGGAACATTTCAACCAGCATGGCGGCGATCGGGCCGTACACCATCGTGACGTAAATCACGAGGATGAACAGCAAGAACAGGGTCATGCCATAGTTGATTTGCGATGAATCAGCCTTGGTTGGATAACCTTTTGCCTTGATGGCGTCGGCCAGCTCTTTCGAGAAGGCTTTGTCCTTGGCAGTGGCGTCTTCTTTCGACAAGCCTTTGGCATCATAAGACGACAATACGGTGTCGCCAACTTTTACAGTGGCAACCGTGCCAGGTGCTGCATCCTCGTTAGAGTAAGCAACCGAAGCAGCTGCCAGTTTTGCTTTCACGATATCGCATGATGAAGTGAATTTCTTGGTGCCGGTCGGGTTGAACTGGAATTGGCAAGTTGCCGGATCAGCCGTTACCACCACTGGTGCATCTTTCAATGCAGCTTCCAGTGCCGGGTTGGCGTAGTGGGTCAGTGCGCTGAAGATCGGGAAGTAAGTCAATGCAGCAATCAGGCAGCCCGCCATGATGATAGGCTTGCGGCCGATTTTATCGGACAGCGTACCGAAGATCACAAAGAATGGCGTGGCCAGCAGTAAGGACGCGGCAATCAGGATGTTGGCGGTTGCGCCATCGACCTTCAAGGTTTGCGTCAGGAAGAACAGTGCATAGAACTGGCCCGTGTACCAGACCACGGCTTGACCTGCGGTCAGGCCGACCAGTGCCAGGATCACGATCTTCAGGTTTTTCCATTGACCAAAAGCTTCGGTCAACGGTGCCTTGGATGTGCGGCCTTCCGATTTCATTTTTACAAACGCAGGTGATTCAGCCATCGAGAGTCGGATCCACACCGAAATTGCCAGCATGAAAATCGACAGCAGGAATGGAATGCGCCAGCCCCAGTCGGCAAATGCAGCTTCGCCGATTGCGGTACGGGTACCCAGAATGACCAGCAGCGACATGAACAAGCCCATGGTTGCCGTGGTTTGGATCCAGGATGTGAACGCGCCGCGTTTGTCATCCGGTGCGTGTTCGGCAACGTAAGTTGCCGCACCACCGTATTCACCACCAAGCGCCAGACCTTGCAGGATGCGCAATGCCACCAGAATGATAGGTGCAGCAATGCCGATCGAAGCATAGTTAGGCAGCAAGCCGACGATGAAGGTCGATGCGCCCATGATGACGATCGTGACCAGGAAGGTATATTTGCGTCCTATCATGTCGCCGAGGCGGCCGAAAACTACGGCGCCGAACGGTCGGACGATGAAGCCTGCAGCGAAGGCGAGCAAGGCAAAGATGAAAGCCGTATTTGGATCGGTGCCAGCGAAAAACTGCTTGGCTATGATAGCGGCGAGTGAGCCGTAAAGATAAAAGTCATACCATTCAAATACGGTTCCCAGCGAAGATGCGAAAATAACTTTTCGCTCCTCTGCCGTGATGCCGCGTCCAGCTTTAGATACTGTCGCCATGCTCGTCTCCTTAATAATTATTAATATGAATGTGTGGGCACATTCTTTGTATTGGGTAAGCAGTTGGAGTGTGCAGCTAAAACCTTACGCGAGACTTGCGCGAAACTTACGTAATGCTTACTGGTGCGCAGTATGAAAATGACTGTTTTCAGCGCCTGCATGAATGAATCGGAAAGCGCCGGCAAGGCGCAGGCAGGACTGAAATTTCCGCGCAAGTTATGCGGCGGGCGCGGATGGCTCTAAAATGACGCCATTTTGCAATTGAAGAGTAACCATGACTAATCCCTCCAGTAATTCCGCTGCACTGCCTATCCCTTTCCTGCAGGAGTTGGGTATAGAAGTCATAGAGTCCGGCGATGGTCAGGCGCAGGTCGAATTGATCCTGCAGGCGCGCCACACCAACAGCTGGCATGTGGCGCATGGCGGCGTGATCATGACGATGCTGGATAACGTGATGTCGCTGGCAGGACGCTCGCTCGATGCGGATATACGCAGCGGCGTGACGATAGAAATGAAGACCAGTTTCATGCAGCCTGGCGGCAGGGAAGGCGGACGTCTGGTGGCCAAAGGCAAGGTGCTGCATCACTCCGCCAGTATTTATTTTTGCGAAGGCGAGCTGTGGAATGACGACAAGCTGGTTGCCAAGGCTGCCGGCACTTTCAAATTCATCCGCCGCACCGATATCGCGAAAAAAATGATGCCGGCCTGAGCATCCGGTACAGGTACTAGCGCATCGCCAGCGTAGGCCGCTCTATCAATACCGGGACTTGATCGCCATGCAGCTTGACCAGTGTAGAGACGCGCGTGCCATAGTCGGGCGACTCTATGCACACGGCCGACAGCAAACGTTCGCGCTCCATGCTGAGGCCGGTTTTCGGCAGGCGGCAATCCGATGCGCAAGTGGTGTCGGTCAGCATTTCAAAATACGCATCTTCCGGCGCACCCTGGCATAAGAGGCTGGCGAATTGCGCCTTGGTGCGCACCACCTTGGGCCAGGCGCAATCGAGCAGGGAATTCGACAAGCCGTAAATGCCGGGAGCCAGCGCGCGGCCATTGCGCTCGTCGGCATCGCCGCGATTGGAAAACCAGAGCAGTTGCCGGCTGTCGCCTATCAGCAGGTTGTAGCCGTTGTAATCGGCAGCCTGCGACTTGAGTGTGGCGACATATTCATCCGGGCTCATGTCGCCAGCCAGATAATTGCTCACCAGTGCGCCGCGCGATGGGGCATCGCTGCGCATTTCAGATGGCGCACGTATATTCGTCAGTGCGGCGAAGCGTCCTGCGCGGGTCACGCCTATCCAGGTGCCGCCGCCCTGCAAATCGCGTCCGGCATAAATCTGCGGATGATCGTCCCACCAGTCGGCGGCTTTTGCCGGCCGATCGTAGAATTCATCACGGTTACCCGCGGCGATCAGCGGCATGCCCGGTACCACATGCCATGCAAAGACGATCAGACACATAAAGACAAGTCCAAAAATTGTTCGGTATGGCGTTTGCCATCTATCAATGACGACAACTGGTTTGCTGCAACGGCAAGTTCCAGCGCCGCGGTGAAATCTTCCGCTGTATCGTCAGCAACAGCGAGATACACTTCCATCCACGTATGCATGCCATCCTGTTCGACCGGCCGGCGCTTGAGTGCTGTACTTATCCCGTATTGATCGGCGAGGCTAGCCTGCATCTGCTTCACTTTTGCCTGCACGAGTGCGGCATCGGCGGCCGGCACACGATAGTAAATATAAAGATCCATTATTTGTTGTCGGCGATCTGGCATAAATCTGTTTCTGCTGGGGCCGTTCAAACCGGATCGGTCAGCGGGTAGGGCAGCGTCAGGAACGACAACGCCGGACCGCTCGCCGAACCGAGGCGCACTTCGGATTCTGCCGCGGCGAGCTTGATCTCGACCAGGCAGTCGGTTTCCTGCGCATTCGAGCGTTCCGCATTGACGACCATGCCGCATGGTTGTTCAGG
>NZ_JAUSME010000151.1 GCF_030645555.1 Herminiimonas sp. | reverse complement strand
CTTCTTTTCCCATAACTTCCTGACGAGGCACCTAAAAATCCAGGGCAGTTGTCGTTTGAGGATTGAGGACTAGGTCTGAATGAGCACTCCGACAATGAAACTCGAGGAATTCAGCTTTAAATGAAAAAAACCCGTAGGAATTCACGTTTAACTGAATACTTTGTTCAAACTTAGCTTGGCAGGCAAGTTGTATGTCATTGATTTGGTTGAAATTCGAATTCAGACTTAAATGAACATCGACAGCCATACGCCACTCTTAAACTACCCATGCCTGCCTTGCTGTCGTCTCATCAGAGCGCAATGACAGCCGTAGAGCAATATCCACGTAAGATGCACTATCTTTATGGCCTCTCTCCTTACTCTTGCATGAACATCCCGGAAAATTTATTCGAAATTGCACACAGGAAAGAACTTGCAAGCAGCCGCAAACTGGCAAAAAGCCTGGGCCTGTCGGCAGAAGCTGCGTTGCAGCAAACACTGGAAGCGGCGGCTGGCAAGGGTTCTCTGGGCGACTTGATCGCTGCACGCAAGCGGGAAAAAGAAAACGCTGCGACCAGGATAGCCATACGCAAGCAAGCCAGGATAGATGCGCAGGCACACAAAATCGCCGCAGCGCAACCGGATCCGACTGCCTGGCTGGCCTGGTTCGATGGCGCCACCCATCCGAATCCCGGCAAAATGGGGATAGGCGGATTGCTCAAAAATCCTGATGGCGGCGTGACAACCATCAGCTACGCTGCGGGTCAGGGCGATAGCAGCATGGCGGAATACATCGCGCTGATCGCGGTTCTGCAGGTGGCAGTCGAGGCGCGAGCTAGCAAGCTGGTGATCTATGGCGACAGCCGGGTCGTGATAGACGATGTGCAAACTGAAAACGAGGGCGCCGCCATATTGAGCGCCCAGCGCCTGCAGGCAAGACTGTTGCTGGCCCGACTGGCCGACGTCAGCCTGATCTGGATTCCGCGCAGGAAAAATGCCGCCGCGGATGCGCTGTCGCAGCAAGCGGTTCAACTTGCTCCTGTCGCACGGCAGCCGTGATCATCTGCCAGCATGCGCACGTAACGCCGTACAAAACATGATCAACACTTGTCTTGCCGCTGCTGGCGAAACCCAATAGACTACAGCCCCCTTCCCCTCCCCCTACCCCCATGCGTATTTTGCTTGCCGAAGACGATAGTGTACTGGCCGATGGCTTGACGCGTTCCCTGCGCCAGTCCGGTTATGTGACCGATTGCGTTAAAAATGGTCTGGAAGCCGATTCAGTCTTGTCTACGCAAGACTTTGATTTGCTGATACTCGATCTGGGCTTGCCCAAAATGTCAGGTCTCGAAGTACTGCAACGCTTGCGCGCGCGCAATTCGCATTTGCCTGTACTGATTTTGACCGCTGGCGATTCGATAGAACAACGCGTCAAGGCACTGGATCTGGGGGCCGATGACTTCATGGCGAAACCGTTTGCGCTATCCGAGCTGGAAGCACGCGTACGCGCACTCACGCGGCGCGGCGCAGGCGGCGGCCCGACCATCATCAAGCACGGACCACTGTCCTATGATCAAGTCGGCCGTATCGCCTACATCAATGATCAAATGCTCGACTTGTCGGCGCGCGAACTCGGCTTGCTGGAAGTTCTGCTGCAACGTAGCGGCCGCCTGGTATCGAAGGAGCAACTGGTCGATCACCTGTGCGAATGGAGTGAAGAAGTCAGCAATAATGCGATCGAAGTCTACGTCCATCGCTTGCGCAAGAAAATAGAAATCGGCGGCTTGCGCATCGCCACCGTCCGCGGCCTCGGCTACTGCCTCGAAAAATTCTCCGAGCCGGCTCCCACCACGATCGCGCCACCAGGCTGATCCGGCAATGCCCGACACCCACCGACTGCATGCAGCTGCCGTCGATGCCGAGGCATCGAATCCAGGCACCGTGCCGCAACCAGAAGAACACACGCAACGCTCCTTGTTCGGCGAGATACTGGACTGGATGCTGGTGCCCTTGCTCTTGCTGTGGCCGCTCAGCATAGCGGTCACTTACCTCGTTGCCAAATCGATTGCGAACGAACCATTCGATCGCGCGCTCGACGACAAGGTCACGATCGTCGCCCAACAAGTCAAGGAAGTGGATGGCAAAGTCGTCACGCGCCTGAGCGGGCCGGCCAAGGACATCCTGCATGCGGACGACATCGACACTATCTATTATCAAATTCTCGATGCACACGGCGCGCTGGTTGAAGGTGATCCGGAAATGCCGCTGCCGAAAGATGCCGAAATACCGCCCTCATGGTCGACGCAATTCCGCTATGACTTCATACGCAATGCCGAAGTACGCATCGCCTACACTTATGTCGATTTGCACAAGACGCAAGTCGGTCCGCAACTGAGCATGGAGCCGCGCCTGGCACTGGTGCAGGTCGGCGAAACCCTGGACAAGCGCTCGCAACTGGTCAATCAAATCATCAAGGGCGTGATCGTGCCGGAATTCATCATCCTGCCGATTGCGCTGGTGCTGGTCTGGTTTGCCCTGACGCGCGGCTTGCGCCCACTCGCCGAATTGCAGCAACGCATACGGGCCCGGCGCCCGGATGATTTGAGCCCTATCGATTCGGGCCACGTGCCGGAAGAAATCCTGCCGCTGGTCGCATCGCTCAATGAAATGCTGGAGCGTCTCTCGCAAAGCCTCAAGATACAAAAACGTTTCATCGCCGATGCCGCTCACCAGATGAAGACGCCGCTGGCCGGCATGCGCATGCAATCCGAACTGGCATTGCGTCAAACCGACCAGACGGAAATCTACAAGTCGCTGGAACAACTGACAAAAAGCTCGAAATCCGCCACCCGCATGGTGAATCAATTACTCGCGCTGGCACGCGCGGAAAACCAGGCGCCGGCAACCCAGCCCATGCAAGTGCTCGATCTGTCCGAACTGGCGCGCGACACGGTACAGGGCTGGATCCCGGCTTCCTTCAACCGGAAAATCGATCTCGGCCTGGAACAGCCGGATGAACCGGTGATGGTCAGCGGCGACGCCACGATGCTGCATGAACTGTTGAGCAATCTGATCGACAATGCGCTCAGCTACACACCTGCGGGCGGCAACGCGACCGTGCGCGTGCGCGTCGATGAAAAAAGCCAGCTGGCGTTCCTGGAAGTTGAAGACAATGGCCCGGGCATCGCGCCGCATGAACGTGCGCACATATTCGAGCGCTTTTACCGCATCCTCGGCACCAATGTCGAAGGCAGCGGCCTGGGTCTGGCCATCGTGCGTGAAATCGCGCAGCAGCACGATGCCGAAGTCGAGATACTCAATAATCCGCATTGCAGGGATCCGAAATTTCCCGGTTGCCTGATGCGCGTGGCCTTGCATCTGGCGCAAGCTGTGCCATTTTCCGATGACAGTATTTGATATGCCTGCAGAGATAGAAAAACAGGGCTCTGATGCCGCCGCCACCTACTGGAAAAGCACCAGGCGCATGACGCTGTGGCTGCTGCTGATCTGGTTCATTGTCACCTTTGCCGCCATTTTCTTTGCTCGCTCCCTGTCTGCCTACACGCTGTTTGGCTGGCCGATACCATTCTTCATGGCAGCGCAGGGCAGCATACTGATTTATGTGGCGATCATCGCCGCCTACGCCTTGCGCATGCGCTATCTGGATAAAATCTACCAACGTGACGAGGACGGCAGCGAGCATGCAAACTAAGGCATTCTTCCGTCGCCTGATGCGCTATTACGTACTGTTTACAGTCGGCTTTGTGCTATTCCTGTTTGCCGTCGCGATCCTCGAACACGAAGGTTTTCCGCGCGTATGGATAGGCTATGTCTTCATGTTTTCGACCATCGTGCTGTACGCCACGATAGGGGTGATCAACCGCACCTCGAACATGCTGGAATATTATGTGGCGGGCCGGCGCGTGCCGGCATTCTTCAACGGCATGGCCACTGCGGCCGACTGGGTTTCAGCTGCCAGTTTTATCAGCCTGGCCGGCGGCTTGTACCTGTGGGGCTTTGACGGGCTGGCTTACATCATGGGCTGGACCGGCGGCTTCGTGCTGGTTGCGCTGCTGATTGCGCCCTTCCTGCGCAAGTTCGGCCAGTACACGATCCCGGATTACCTGACTGCGCGTTACAGCGGAAAATACAGCGATAACGTGGTGCGCATCATTGCCGTGGTCGCCACCATCATCGTCTCCTTTACCTATGTCGTGGCGCAGATTTACGGCGTCGGCCTGATCACCTCACGCTTCACCGGCGTCGATTTTTCAGTCGGCATTTTCCTCGGCCTGGCCAGCATACTGGTGTGCTCCTTCCTCGGCGGCATGCGCGCGGTCACATGGACGCAGGTGGCGCAATACATCATCCTGATCATTGCCTACATGATTCCGGTGATGTGGCTGTCGGTCAAGCACACCAACATACCGGTGCCGCCTATCGCATACGGCTCGGCGATCGCCAAGCTGGGCGAGCGTGAAAACGTCTTGATCAATGATCCGAAGGAAAAGGAAGTACGCGCCATCTTCCACCAGCGCGCACAGGATCTGGATGAGAAACTGAAGACGCTGCCCGAATCATGGGAAAGCGGGCGCGCCGAAATCCAGCACAATCTGGAAGCACTCAAGATGGGCAATGCCGCGCTGCTTGACATCAAGCAAACCGGACGAGAGCTGGCCACCTATCCGAAAGATGCCGAAGAAGCCGAACTCAAATGGACAGAAGAACGGGCTGCCAATCTGGAACTGGCGAAACCGCCAACCCGGCATACCGAACCCTTCCCCGGCGAAGATGAGGCGGCATCGGCTATCAAGCGCAACAATTTCATGGCGCTGGTGTTTTGCCTGATGCTGGGCACGGCAGCCTTGCCGCATGTACTGGTGCGCTACTACACCACCTCGTCGGTCAAGGAAACGCGCGACTCGGTATTCTGGACGCTGTTTTTCATCATGGCGCTGTACATCACGATCCCGGCGCTGGCAGTGCTGGTCAAATACGACATCTATACATCGCTGGTCGGCAGCGACTTTTCCAAATTGCCTGAATGGGTTTCCTACTGGGCCAACATAGACAAGATACATCCGCTGGTCAGCATCAACGACATCAATCGGGATGGCATCGTGCAACTGGCGGAAATCGTGATGGATGTCGACATCGTGGTGCTAGCCACGCCGGAAATCGCCGGCCTGCCCTATGTCATCTCCGGCCTGATAGCAGCAGGTGGGCTGGCGGCAGCCTTGTCGACCGCCGACGGTTTGCTGCTGACCATCTCCAATGCACTGTCGCACGATATCTATTACAAGACTGTTGACCCGACTGCCTCGACGCAAAAGCGCGTCACCGTGTCCAAATTATTGTTGCTGATGGTGGCGCTGGTGGCCGCCTACGCTGCCTCGCTGAAACCGGGCGATATCCTGTCGCTGGTCGGTGCCGCATTTTCGCTGGCGGCATCGGCGCTGTTCCCGGCACTGGCGCTGGGCGTGATCTGGAAGCGCGCCAACCAGCAAGGCGCCATCGCCGGCATGTTGATCGGCTTTGCCGTATGCGCGTATTACATGCTCACCACCCATCCCACGCTGGGTGGCTCGGCGGCTGCGCAATGGTTTCATATCGCCCCCATCTCGGCCGGCGTATTTGGCGTACCGGCCGGCATGCTGGGTATCATCATCGTCAGCCTGCTGACGCCGGCGCCGGATCAGAGAACGGAAGACTTGCTCAGGCATCTGCGCTCGCCTTGATCGCTCATGGGCAAGGGGCTGGCATATTTCTTGATAGGTATTAAGCACCATCTCCCTGAATAAAGAAAATGCGACGCCATGCCCAATTTTTTCGACGAGATGTATGCCGGCGGCACGGACAATGTTCGTGACCATTACCGCGAGTTTGAAGCCTGGCTTGCCACCCAGGCGCCGGAAACGGTTGCCCGCAAACGGGCTGAAGCCGACCTGATCTTCCGCCGCGTCGGCATTACCTTTGCCGTATACGGCAATGAAGCCGGCACCGAGCGCGTGATTCCATTCGACATCGTGCCGCGCATTATCACAGCAGCAGAGTGGGCGCAGATGGAAGCCGGACTGGTGCAGCGCGTGCGCACGCTCAACATGTTCATCCACGATATTTATCACGACCAGAATATCGTCAAGGCCGGCATCGTGCCGCCGGAACAGATTTTCCGCAACGCGCAATACCGCCCGGAAATGCAGGGCATTTCCGTTGCTTCAGACATTTATGCACACATAGCCGGCGTCGATATCGTGCGCGCAGGCCAGGGCGAGTTTTACGTACTCGAGGATAATTTACGTGTACCGTCTGGCGTTTCTTACATGCTGGAAGACCGCAAGATGATGATGCGGCTGTTCCCGGAGCTGTTTGCACGTCATCAAATTGCCCCGGTCGACCACTATCCGGACATGTTGCTGGACAACCTGCGCTCGGTGGCGCCGGTCGGCGTCACCGATCCTACCGTCGTCGTGATGACGCCGGGCATGTACAACTCGGCCTACTTCGAACACGCCTTCCTCGCACAGCAAATGGGGGTGGAACTGGTCGAAGGCCAGGACCTGTTCGTCAACGACAATGCGGTGTACATGCGCACCACGCGCGGGCCGAAACGCGTCGACGTGATTTATCGCCGCATCGACGATGACTATATGGACCCGCTGGCCTTCCGCGCCGACTCCACCCTCGGTGTGCCGGGCCTGCTGTCCGTGTATCGCGCCGGCCGTGTCACGCTGGCCAACGCGATCGGCACCGGCGTGGCCGACGACAAATCGATCTATCCCTACGTGCCCGACATGATCCGCTTTTACCTGTCGGAAGAACCCATCCTGAATAACGTGCCTACCTATCAATGCCGCAAGAAAGACGAACTGTCTTATGTGCTGGCGAATCTGCCGGCGCTGGTCGTCAAGGAAGTGCACGGCGCGGGCGGCTACGGCATGCTGGTCGGGCCGGCATCGAGCAAGGCCGAGATAGAGGATTTTCGCCAGCGCATCATCGCGCGGCCCGATGGCTACATCGCGCAGCCGACGCTGGCCCTGTCGGCCTGCCCGACCTTTGTGGAATCCGGCATCGCACCGCGCCATATCGATTTGCGCCCTTTTGTCCTGTCCGGCAAGACGATCTCCATGGTGCCTGGCGGCCTGACGCGCGTGGCTTTGAAGGAAGGCTCGCTGGTGGTGAACTCATCCCAGGGCGGCGGCACCAAAGACACCTGGATACTGGAGAATTAAATGCTCAGCCGCACCGCCGATCACCTGTTCTGGATGGCGCGCTACACCGAGCGCGCCGAAAATACCGCACGCATGCTGGACGTGAATGTCCAGACTGCCCTGCTGCCGCAATCGGCCCGCGCTGCCGAACAAAGCTGGCGCGCCACGCTCGGGATCTCCGAGTTGCAGGAAGCTTTTGATGAAAAACACGCCAAGCTGACGCCGAGAAACGTGCTGCACTTCATGGTGCGCGATACCACGCATGCATCTTCCATCGCCTCCTGCCTGCATGCGGCGCGTGAAAATGCACGCGCCGTGCGCGGCACACTAACCACCGAAGTCTGGGAAACGCACAATACCACCTGGCTGGAGCTGCCCCATCAGCTCAAGGAAAGCGAATTCGAACAGGACCCCAGCCAGTTCTTCGAATGGGTCAAGCATCGCTCGCACCTGTCGCGCGGCGTCACCTTCGGCACCATGCTGCAGGATGAGGCGCTGTACTTCATCCGCCTCGGCACCTTTCTGGAGCGGGCCGACAATACGGCGCGCATACTCGATGTGAAATTTCACGGCGCCGGGGCCGCGATGCAATCCGGCGAAAAACTCGGCAATGAAAACCAGCGCGACTTTTATTACTGGGCCGCCATTCTGCGCTCGGTTTCAGCGTTTGAAATCTATCGCAAGGTCTATCGCGATGCGATCACTCCCGCGCGCGTGGCCGATCTGCTGATGCTCAACGCCGACATGCCACGCTCGCTGCTGGCATGCCTGAGTGAAGTCTTGCGCAACCTGCGTTATGTCAGCAATGATGCCGCCAGCGATACCCTGCGCTTCGCCGGGAAACTGCATGCCGATCTGGAATTCGCCCGTATTGAGGATATTCTGGAAGCCGGCTTGCATGATTACCTGACCGAATTTCTTGAAGATGTATTTGACCTGGGCAATCGCGTCAGCAGCGATTTCCTGGTCCCACTGGTAGCCTAGATGCGACTCGCCATCCGCCATGAAACGCTGTATCGCTATACGTCGCCGCTGGCGTACACGATCCAGCAATTGCGCCTGACGCCGCGCGTCGAAGCCCATCAGCAGATGCTGTCATGGCATATAGACACTGCCGGCCAGCGCCATGCATTCGCCGATGCCTATGGCAATCTGTGCCACATGCTGACGATCACCGGCAACCATGATGCGGTACGCATAGTGGTGGCCGGCGAAGTCGAGGTCGCAGCGCTGGATCGCGGGCGCCTGCAGGAAAGAGGCACGCTGTCGCCGCTGGTATTTACCGTCACGACCCGCCTGACCGAAGCCAGCGAAGCAATCCGCGCCTTTGCAGCACAAAACCTGCGTGGCAGCCGGAGCAGCGATCTGCTGCACCTGGCTGCAGCGATTTGCGGTGCAGTGATGTACCAAAGCGGTGCAACGGCCGTGACCACGACCGCCAACGACGCACTACTGCTGGGACAGGGCGTGTGCCAGGATCATGCGCATCTATTCATCGCCTGCTGCCATACACGCAACATCCCGACGCGCTACGTCTCCGGTTATATAGACTCAGGCAGTACCGGCCATGCGGAAAGTCATGCCTGGGTCGATGTCTGGGTAGAAGAAAATGATTTCGCCGGCTGGCTCAGCATCGATGTCACGCATGCCGGATTTGCCAGCGACGCGCATTGCCGGCTGGCGGTTGCGCGCGACTACGATTCAGCTGCACCCATCAGCGGCGTACGGCGCGGCGGCGGCATGGAGTCTATGGATGTACGCGTGAATGTGACGCCATTGTCGCAATAAGCGCTGTTGATGCTGGCAGTGTGAACGCTGAAATGCGGCTGCCGGGCGCCGTTTTTGTGTAAAAGACCATGCTCTTGTTTTCTTCCGTGTCAGCCGCAGCGGCATGCCGATTCCTGTAAAATTCGCGTTTTGCTTTTTCTTTTCCCCACCATGACTTACTGTGTTGCGATGCGCCTGGATGCCGGACTGGTCTTTCTCTCGGATTCGAGAACCAATGCCGGCGTCGATCATGTGGGTACCTTCCGCAAGATGAATGTTTTCGAAGCGCCCGGTGATCGCATGATGGTGCTGATGACCGCCGGTAATTTGTCGATTTCACAATCGGTGCGCCAGATTGTTGCCGAACACACAACGGCAGCCGGGAAAAACATCTGGAATGCAAACTCGATGTATGAAGCCGCACAAGTCGTCGGCGAAGCGATCCGCATGGTGCACGAGCGCGATGCGACAACGCTGAATCAATTCGGCATCGATTTTAATGTCAGCATGATCTTCGGCGGCCAGATCAAGGGCGAGCGCTGCCGCCTGTTCCAGATGTATTCGGCGGGCAATTTCATCGAATCGCACGATGAAAACACTTACTTCCAGATCGGCGAATCGAAATACGGCAAACCCATTATCGACCGCATCGTCAATCCCGATACGCCGTTGAATGAAGCGGCAAAGTGCGCGTTGATTTCGATGGATTCAACCTTGCGCTCGAATATTTCAGTCGGCTTGCCGCTGGATTTGCTGATCTATGAAACCGACAAGCTGGCTGTCACGCGCTTCGTCACCATCGATGACAATAATCAGTATTTCCAGATGATCCGCAATACCTGGGCCAAGCAGTTGAAAACCGTGTTTGAAGGGATAGACGATCCGATATGGAATGCCGCGCCGGATGCCACCAGCAATGTCTTGTCGTCCATCGGCAATAAAAACCAGCCGCTGCGGATTCAACCGCCGGCCGGCTTCGCCATCGATTTCAATGCCGCACCGGTGCCGCTGCAGACGCTGGCGCAGGATGAAGGAAACAACAAGCAGCACTGATCACGGCAATAGCGGGACAAATAAAAAACGGCTGCAACGTAATCACGTTGCAGCCGTTTTTTATCGTGCGTGTGTTTTACAGCAACTTACAATACGATCGTTTGCGCCTGGTCTTCAGTACGTGCGCGAATTTCACCTATGCGCATCACGGTTTCGCCAGCTGCCTGCAATTGCGCCACCGCTGCATCTGCATTTTCCTTGGCCACGATGACGGTCATGCCTATGCCGCAGTTGAAGACGCGGTGCATTTCTGCATCGGCGACACCGCCGTGCTGCTGCAACCACTTGAACAGCGGCGGCATGTCCCATGCACTGCTCTCAAGTACGGCCATCAGATGCGGCTGCAACACGCGTGGAATGTTTTCGACCAAACCGCCGCCGGTGATATGCACCATGCCCTTGACTTCCATGGACGCCATCAGCGCCAGCAAAGGCTTGACGTAAATGCGGGTAGGTTCCATCAACACATCAGCCAGCTTGCGGCCATGGAAATCGGCATTCAAGTCAGGTTTGGCAACCGAGATGATCTTGCGCACCAGCGAGTAACCGTTCGAATGTGCCCCTGACGAAGCCAGACCCAAGATGACGTCGCCCGGAGCAATTTTGGTGCCGTCGATGATTTTTGATTTTTCAACCGCGCCGACTGCAAAACCGGCCAGATCGTATTCACCGGCTGGATACATGCTAGGCATTTCGGCAGTTTCGCCGCCTATCAATGCGCAACCGGCCTGCTCGCAACCTTTGGCCACGCCTTTGATCACGTCCGTTGCGATAGCTACATCAAGCTTGCCGCAGGCGAAGTAATCGAGGAAAAACAGCGGTTCGGCGCCCTGCACCAGGATATCGTTGACGCTCATCGCGACCAGATCGATGCCGACCGTGTCATGGCGGTTCAATTCAAATGCCAGCTTCAGCTTGGTACCCACGCCATCGGTACCGGATACCAGGACTGGTTCCTTGTACTTCTTGCTGATTTCAAACATGGCGCCAAAACCGCCCAGGCCGCCCATCACGCCTTCGCGCATCGTGCGCTTGGCAAACGGCTTGATCGCTTCGACCAGTGCATCGCCCGCATCGATATCAACGCCGGCGTCGCGGTAGGAAAGTGAAATATTGGAAGTCGAACTCATGATGTAATTGGCGGCAGAGGCAGTAAAATGACGGTTGTGGCCGGGATGGCTGGCCTGTTGATCTTATTCTTGTAGCCGGAGCAGATCATAATCGCAATAAACATGGCGATCAGGATAAGTGCTGGATGAACAAGATGAATCAGGCTCTATAATTCGGTGAAAGCGCTATTTTATCAAATCGCTCCCTCTCCTCCCCATTTGATCTCACTTTCTTTGTTGAACCAGCAAAATAAATTGAAATGCAGCATCACGCTGACGATAAAGCCCGGCCAGTCGACATGTTTCGATTCGATGCAATAATTGCAATTTTTATAAACGATATGACGAACCAAGCATGAGGCAGTTGTTACTCGATTTACCTGCTGAAAAACCGCAAACGCTAGTATCGTTTGTGAGCGGCGCCAATGCGGAACTGATCCAGCTGTTGCAACGCCTGGCGCAGGGCAAACCCAGCGGACTGGATGAGCGTTTCGTGTATATCTGGGGCGAGGCTGGGGCCGGCAAAACTCATCTGTTGCGGGCGATGGCAGACGCTGCTGACGCGCGCTATATTCCCGGCGATGCATCAGCCGATGCCTTTGAATATCAAATATCGACTACGCTTTACCTGATAGACGACAGCCACAAGCTGACGCCGGAGGCCCAAATCGCCGCCTTCGCGCTATTCAACCAGGTCCGCGAACAGGGCGGCTGCCTGATAGCCGCCGGCATGGTGGCGCCGGCAACACTGGAGCTGCGGGAAGATTTGCGTACCCGTTTCGGCTGGGGCCTGATCTATCAGGTGCACGGCTTGAGCGATGAAGAAAAAATTGAGGCATTGACGCACGCTGCGGCGGCGCGCGGCCTGACACTGTCACCCGGCGTGTTACCCTATCTGCTCAATCATTTTGCCCGCGACATGCGCTCTTTATCGGCGATGCTGGATGCACTTGATCAGTATTCGCTGGAAACAAAACGACCGATTACGCTGCCGTTGCTGCGCGAACTGTTGCAGCGCGAAAGCGAATAAATTTCCCATGACACTGCATACTGCAACGAACCTGAAGCACGCATGAATCTCGCACTATTTGATCTGGACCATACGCTGTTGCCGCTCGACTCCGACTATGAATGGGGTCAATTCCTGTCGCGCACCGGCGCTGTAGAGCCGCTCGCCTTTGCCGAAAAAAATGCGGCTTTTTATGCGCAATACGAAGCAGGCACGCTGGACCCGGTCGAGTACCTGGAATTTGCCTTGATGACGCTGTCGCAATTCTCGCGCCAGCAACTCGACGACTGGCATCTGGCATACATGCGGGAAGTGATAGAACCAGTGATCCTGCCGGCGGCGCGCGAACTGGTGAAAAGACACCAGGATGCCGGCGATCTGGTCGCCATCATCACCGCCACCAATCGCTTCGTCACCGCGCCGATTGCACACGCGCTGGGCGTGGAGAACCTGATCGCGGCAGAACCGGAATTGAGCCACGATGGCAGCTTGACCGGAAAATTGGTCGGCGTACCAACCTCGGGTGCGGGTAAAATCACGCATACCAAGGCCTGGCTGGCGGCGCGCGGCCTGGCGCTGGCAGATTTCGAGCGCAGCTTTTTTTACAGCGATTCGCAAAACGATATTCCCTTGCTCTCCATCGTCACAGACCCGATTGCAACCAACCCCAACGCCTTGCTGACTGCGCACGCTCTAGCGCACGGCTGGCCGATCATCAATCTATTCAATGATTAAAAAGTTCATCCGTCGCATCCTCGGCACAAAAAAAACAGCAGGCGATCACACGCAGCCTGTCACGCTGACCGCGAAACAGCACGGCATCAACCCGCAACTGGTGTCAGCCAATGCGATCCGTGTCACCAGCACCCTGCAGCAAGCCGGCTTCAAGGCTTTCCTGGTCGGCGGTGCAGTACGCGATCTGCTGCTCGGCATCAAACCCAAGGATTTCGATATCGCGACCAACGCGACGCCGGAACAGGTCAAGCGCCTGTTCCGCCGCGCCTTCATCATCGGCAAACGCTTCCAGATCGTGCATGTGATGTTCGGCCAGGATTTGCTGGAAGTAACGACCTTCCGCGGCGCCTCGTCGGATGGCGCGCCCAAGGATGAGCATGGCCGCGTCCTGCGCGACAACACCTTCGGCGAACAGCATGAAGATGCATTGCGCCGCGACTTCACGATCAATGCGATGTATTACGATCCGGCCACGCAAACCGTGCTCGATTATCACGGCGGCATAGCCGACATCCGCAACAAGACGCTGCGCATCATCGGCGTGCCGGAAGCGCGCTTCCGCGAAGATCCGGTGCGCCTGCTGCGCGTGGTGCGCTTCGCCGCCAAACTCAACTTCACGATCGCGCAGGATACGCGCGAGCCTATCGCCATCATGGCACCGCTGATCAACAATGTGCCGGCGGCGCGCGTGTTCGATGAAATGCTCAAGCTGCTGATGAGCGGCCATGCGCTCGCCTGCCTGCAGCAATTGCGCAAGGAAGGCTTGCATCACGGCTTGTTGCCGCTGCTCGACGTCGTGCTGGAACAGCCTATGGGTGAAAAGTTCGTCCGTCTTGCGCTGGCCAGTACCGATGACCGGGTCAAGCAGGGCAAACCGGTTTCGCCCGGCTTCCTGTTTGCCTCGCTGCTGTGGCACCAGGTGCTGGAAAAATGGACCGCATATCAGGCCGCCGGCGAATATCCTATCCCCGCCTTGCATCTGGCTGCCGACGACGTGTTGAACACGCAGACCGACAAGCTGGCGCTGCAACGCAAGATCGCCTCCGACATGCGCGACATCTGGGCCATGCAGCCGCGCTTCGAGCGCCGCATCGGCAAGTCGCCATACAAATTGCTCGAGCACCTGCGCCTGCGCGCCGGCTACGATTTCCTGCTGCTGCGTTGCGCCTCCGGCGAAATCGATAACGAAATCGGCGAATGGTGGACCGCTTTCATCGATGCCGATGGTGCGGGTCGCGAAGAACTGCTGGCCAAGAAACCGGGTGCTGCGAATGAAGGACCGGCAAAAAAACGCCCGCGCCGTCGCAGCCGCAGCCGTGCAGCCAATCCAGCCGCTCCGGGAAAAACTGAATGACAGGCAGGCAGATCATCGCCTACATAGGCATAGGCTCGAATCTGGGCGATGCCGCCGGCAATGTCCGGCAAGCCTTGCTGGCGCTGGAGCAACTGCCTGCCAGCCACGTGACCGGACAATCCTCGCTGTTTCGCACCGCACCTGTCGATGCCGATGGCGACGATTACATCAATGCCGTTGCACGCGTGGCCACCGATTTATCCGCCGAAGAATTACTGCCAGCCCTGCTGACGCTGGAGCAAAACTTCGGGCGTGAACGTTCTTACCTCAATGCGCCGCGTACGCTGGATCTCGACCTGCTGCTGTACGGCGATCAAGTCATCGCCTCGCCGACGCTAACGGTGCCGCATCCGCGCATGACGTCGCGCGCATTCGTGCTGATCCCGCTGTTGCAAATCGATCCCTTCATCCATATTCCCGGCCAGGGCGCAGCACATCAATTTGTGCCGGGCGTGGCAGACCAGGCGATACAGAAATTTGCCTGAGCGGTCAGGCCAGCACTGCCATCGAGATACAAAATTTTTATTGCCCAGACTGCCATGCAGATACCCGTAATCGTTCAAACCATAGGCTTGCTGACTTTGTCGAACGTCTTCATGACGATCGCATGGTATGGTCATCTGAAGGGCCTCGCCTCCAAGCCATGGTGGATCGCCGCCCTGATCAGCTGGGGCATCGCGCTGTTTGAATACCTGCTGCAAGTGCCGGCCAACCGCATCGGCTATACGCAGTTCAGCCTGGCGCAACTGAAAATCATGCAGGAAGCGATTACACTCTCTGTATTCGTGCCGTTCGCAGTGATCTTCATGGATCAGCCGTTCAAACTGGATTATGTGTGGGCCGCGCTGTGTCTGCTGGCTGCCGTTTATTTCATCTTCCGTTCCTGAACCTGAGTAAAATTCGACTGCAATTCCAGTGCACCATTGCAGCATGAGCAACCCCAACGGTAGATAAAGTCATTATGGATTTTGAAAAATACAAATACGTCGTCGTCGAAGGTGCCATCGGTGCCGGCAAGACCACGCTGGCCGGCAAGCTGGCTGCGCAATTCAATGCACAAACACTGCTGGAACGGCCGGAAGAAAATCCTTTCCTGGAAAAATTCTATCGCGACGCATCGCGCTATGCCCTGCCTACGCAAATGTTTTTCCTGTTCCAGCGCCTGAACCAGTTACGCGATCTGGCGCAACCCGATTTGTTCGACGCCCGCATCGTGTCGGACTTCCTGCTCGACAAGGATCCCATCTTTGCGCGCCTGACCCTGGGCGATGACGAACTGGCGCTGTATCAGCAACTGTACGATCATCTGCGTCCGCAGGCACCCTTGCCCGACCTCGTGATTTATCTGCAGGCACAGCCGGAAACGCTGATAGACCGCATCAAGAAGCGCGGCATCGCTATGGAAGCCGGCATTTCCGAGCCGTATATCCATCGCCTGTGCGAAAGCTACAGCCGCATTTTTTACGATTACGAGGCTGCACCCTTGCTGATCGTCAATACCGAACATTTGAACCCGATAGATAATGACGAAGATTTTGCACTGCTGCTGACGCGTATCGAAAACATGCGTGGCAAGCGTGAATTTTTTAGCCGTGGAGAATAAGTATGGCCAGCTATCTGCAGGAAAATGAAGCCGCCGGCCGCAGCAAGGCCGTCACCGTACCCGCCCTGTTCGCGCTGCGTGCCAAGGGTGAAAAAATCACGATGCTGACCGCCTACGACGCCAGCTTTGCCTCGCTGATGGATATGTGCGGCGTGGAGACCTTGCTGGTCGGCGATTCGCTCGGCATGGTTTGCCAGGGACACAATTCGACCCTGCCGGTGACGATAGATGAGGTGGCTTATCACACGGCCTGCGTCGCACGCGGCAACAAGACTGCGCTGCTGCTGGCCGACATGCCCTTCGGTTCCTATGCGACGCCTGAAGCTGCCTTTCATAATGCAGTCAAGCTGATCCAGGCTGGCGCGCAGATGGTCAAAGTCGAGGGCGGTGCATGGGTAGTCGATACCGTGCGCTTTCTGGTCGAGCGTGAAATCCCGGTCTGCGCGCATCTGGGATTGACGCCGCAATCGGTGCACCGCTTCGGCGGCTACAAGGTACAGGGAAAAACGGCTGAAGGCGCGGAGCAATTGAAAGCCGATGCGCTGGCCTTGCAGGCAGCGGGCGCATCCCTGCTGGTGCTGGAAGCGATCCCGGCCGGACTCGGCAAGGAAGTGACCGACCTGCTGACAATGCCGACAATAGGCATAGGCGCGGGCCCGGATTGCTCAGGCCAGGTGCTGGTGATGCATGATTTCATCGGCGTCTTCCCGGGCAAGAAGGCGCGCTTCGTGAAGAACTTCATGGAAGGACAGACCAGCATAGAAGGCGCAGTGCGCGCCTATATACGCGAGGTCAAGGATGGCACTTTCCCGGCGCCGGAACATTGCTTCTAAAAGTATGACTGTCTCCGATCATCGATTGATCGGAGACTAAAGAAATGCAACTTACAGCTGGCGCGCTGCGAAGGTATTGCAGTCGTTTAACTGACCGCCCTGTATGCCGCGCTGGAACCAGCGCACTCGCTGTGCCGATGTGCCATGCGTAAATGAATCCGGCACCACATGGCCTTGCGACTGCCGCTGCAACGCATCGTCGCCTATCGCACTGGCTGCCTTCAATGCGCTTGCCACATCACCCTCTTCCAGTATGCTGCGCGCGCGATCGGCGTGGAATGCCCATACGCCGGCAAAGCAATCTGCCTGCAACTCCAGCTTGACCGAAATCGCATTCGCCTGTTTTTCCGATCCGCTGCGCCGCGCCTGATCGACCTTGTCCATGATGCCGCTGATGTGCTGTACATGATGTCCGACTTCATGCGCGATCACATATGCCTGTGCAAAGTCGCTCGAGACGCGGAAGCGATCACGCATGGTTTGGTAAAACGCGAGGTCGATATAGATTTTCTGATCGCCAGGACAGTAGAAAGGCCCTGAAGCCGTATCGCCGGTACCGCAAGCCGTCGGCGTCTGACCGGTAAACAAGACCAGTTTGGGCTTGATGTAAGTTGCACCGCTGTCGCGGAAAATCGGTCCCCACGTATCTTCCGTATCAGCCAATACCGTGGAAACGAATCTGGCCATCTGATCCTCGGCCGGCGGACGCTGCGCCGGCGACTGCTGCGATTGCAGTTGCACCGGACCACCACTGAGCAGACTGATGATAGTCGCCGGGCTGACGCCGAAAAAATAAGAGCCGAGCAAGGCGATGACGATAGTACCTATGCCGATGGAACGGCCGCCGAACCCACCGCCGCCACGTCTGTCTTCGACATTGTCGCTTTCGCGATTACCTTCCCATTTCATCGCATCTCCAGGCTGGTATTAGTCAAACAAAAACATTATGGAACAGATTGCAGGCCCGCGCATGCAATCCAGGCATCAGCCGGCAGCATGGCCAGACGCATGCTCTTCCGTCTCATATCTGGCAAAACTGTTTTTCAGCTTCTCATCTGCTGCATCGGCGCAATCTATCGTCACGCCCAGATCGCCCAGCAAACCATCTTTCAAACCGTAGATCCAGCCATGTATCGTCAGGGCCTGGCCACGCTCCCATGCATCCTGCACGATAGTGGTACGGCAGACGTTGGCCACCTGCTCGATCACATTGAGTTCGCACAAGCGGTCATGCTGCGCCTGCGTCGGCAAGGCATCGCCTAGGTAACGGCCGTATTTTTGATGCACATCCTGCACATGCCGCAACCAGTTATCGGCCAGCCCGACGCGCCGGCGCGTCATCGCCGCGTGCACGCCCGAACATCCATAATGACCGCACACGATCACGTGTTTCACGCCCAGTACATCAATCGCAAACTGCAGCACCGACAGGCAATTGAGATCGGAATGCGCGACCACGTTGGCAATATTCCTGTGCACGAATAATTCACCTGGCTGCAAGGCGACGATGTCATTGGCAGGAACGCGGCTGTCGGAACAACCTATCCACAGATATTCAGGCGACTGCTGGGCGGCAAGCTTGGCGAAGAAATCCGGATCCTGGGTCACTTTCGCCGCAGCCCAATGGCGATTATTGTCAAACAACTGCTCTAGGGGGAAATCCTGTTTTTTTTCTTTGGTCATTTGTTTCTATCAGCTTCAGACTATCTGGTTCAATTTGTACTGCTATATCGCATGCGTACGCTGAAGTATTTGCGCAAAATAAAACCGCGGATCGTGAAATCAGCGGTTTTATAAAAAGAAATAATCCGTAAGACGACTGCGAATATTCTACTCGAAAAAATCCTTGACCTTGTCTTTCCACGACTTTGTTTGCGGACTGTGTTTGGAGCCGCCTTCTATCGTCAGCAACTCGAATTCACGCAGCAATTCCTTCTGCCTCTCGGTCAGGGTAACCGGCGTTTCCACCACGACGTGACAGAACAGATCGCCGGCATAACCGGAGCGCACACCCTTGATCCCTTTGCTGCGCAGGCGGAAGGTCTTGCCCGACTGCGTGCCTTCCGGAATCGTGAAGGATGCCTTGCCGCTCAAGGTTGGCACCTCGATTTCACCGCCCAGGGCTGCCTTGGCAAACGAAATCGGAATTTCGCAGTGCAGGTCATCACCTTCGCGCTGGAACATCGGATGTTGCTTGATGCGAATTTCCACATACAAATCGCCCGGCGGACCGCCATTCATGCCCGGCTCGCCGTTGCCGGACGAACGTATGCGCATGCCGTCATCGATACCGGATGGTATTTTGACTTCCAGCGTTTTGTTGCGCTTGATCTTGCCGGCACCGTTACATGCGGTACAAGGCGATGGATTGACCTTGCCGCTGCCGTGGCATTTCGCGCAGGTTTGCAAGACGCTGAAGAAGCCCTGCTGCATTCTGACCTGGCCATGGCCGCCGCAGGTCGTGCAAGTGACCGGCGAGGTGCCGGGCTTGGCACCGCTGCCTTCGCAGGTTTCACAATTATCCCAGGACGGTACACGGATCGTGGTGTCGTAACCGTGCGCCGCTTGTTCCAGCGTGATTTCCAGGTTGTAGCGCAGATCGGCACCGCGATAAACTTGCGGACCAGCACGTCCGCCACGAGCGCCACCGCCCTGACCGAAAATGTCGCCAAAGATATCGCCGAATGCATCGGCAAAACCACCGCCGCCTCCGCCGCCACCCATGTTCGGATCTACGCCTGCGTGACCATAACGATCATAGGCTTCGCGCTTTTGCGGATCCGACAGCATCTCGTAGGCTTCTTTCGCCTCCTTGAATTTATCTTCAGCGCCTTTGCTGTCCGGATTGCGGTCCGGATGGTGTTTCATTGCAAGCTTGCGATACGCCTTCTTGATTTCTTCGTCGGACGCATTCTTGCCCAAACCAAGAATTTCGTAAAAATCACGTTTTGCCATCTTCTAGGCACCCTGTTCTATCTAAGCGAAAACGCCGAGCCTATGGTTTTTGATAACCATACGGCCCGGCGAGGTTGCACGGAGCAAAACCATCAATAAAGTAACAGCCTGGCTTCAAGAATAATGACACTTGAAACATTCAGCAGCTTTACATCAGCCTATACACCGCCAGACCAATAAAAATTACTTGTCTTTGACTTCTTTAAAGTCGGCATCAACCACGTCGTCCTGCTGCGCCTTGGCATCAGCATGACCGGCATCGCCGGCATGTGCGTCACCCGCCGCGGCGCCTGCAGCTTGCTGCGCTTGCATATCGGCATACATTTTCTCGCCGAGTTTTTGCGCAGCAGCTGACAAGGCAGCTGATTTTTCATCGATGGCAGCTTTGTCGTTGCCTTTCAGTGCTTCTTCCAGATCCTTGATCGCAACTTCGATTTTTTCCTTCTCGCCAGCTTCCAGCTTGTCGCCGTATTCAGTCAAGGACTTGCGGGTTGAATGCACCAGCGCATCGCCCTGGTTGTGCGCTTCTGCGACTTCCTTCAGGCGTTTGTCTTCTTCTGCATTGGCTTCGGCGTCCTGCACCATCTTTTGAATTTCTTCTTCGGTCAAACCGGAGTTGGCCTTGATGGTGATCTTGTTTTCCTTGCCGGTCGCCTTGTCTTTCGCGCCTACATGCAAGATGCCGTTGGCGTCGATATCGAAGGTCACTTCAATTTGCGGCGTGCCGCGCGATGACGGTGGAATGCCTTCCAGATTGAATTCGCCCAGAGCCTTGTTGCCCACAGCCATTTCGCGCTCACCCTGGAAGACCTTGATGGTCACCGCAGGCTGATTGTCGTCGGCCGTCGAAAACACCTGGCTGAACTTGGTCGGGATAGTCGTGTTTTTCTGGATCATCTTCGTCATCACGCCGCCCAGGGTTTCGATACCGAGTGACAGTGGCGTAACGTCGAGCAACAACAGATCTTTACGATCGCCGGACAGGACCGAACCTTGAATTGCGGCACCGACTGCAACCGCTTCATCAGGGTTGACGTCCTTGCGTGGTTCCTTGCCAAAGAATTCCTTAACTTTCTCTTGCACCTTGGGCATACGTGTCATGCCGCCGACCAGGATGATGTCGTCGATGTCGGTCACTTTGACGCCGGCATCCTTGATCGCGATGCTCAGCGGTGCAATGGTTTTGTTGATCAATTCCTCGACCAGCGATTCCAGTTTTGCACGCGTGATTTTCAGGTTCAAGTGAACCGGTGCGCCGTTCGCCATCGCGATATACGGCTCATTGATTTCAGTTTGTTGCGCCGACGACAGTTCAATCTTTGCGCGCTCAGCCGATGCCTTGATGCGTTGCAATGCAATCGCATCCTTGCTCAGGTCGAGGCCATTGATTTTCTTGAATTCGTCAATGATGTAATCGATGATGCGTTGATCGAAATCTTCACCGCCGAGGAAGGTGTCGCCATTGGTCGACAACACTTCAAACTGCATTTCGCCATCGACGTCAGCGATCTCGATGATGGAGATATCGAAGGTGCCGCCGCCCAGATCGTACACGGCGATCTTGCGGTCGCCCTTGCCACCCTTGTCGAGGCCAAACGCCAGCGCTGCCGCTGTCGGTTCATTGATGATGCGCTTGACATCCAGACCGGCGATACGGCCAGCGTCCTTGGTTGCCTGACGTTGTGCATCATTGAAATAGGCTGGTACGGTGATGACCGCTTCAGTCACTTGTTCGCAGAGGTACTCTGCAGCGGTTTTGTTCTTCTTGCGCAGGAGTTCTGCAGGGATTTGCTGGGCTGCGGGGGTGTTGTCGCGCT
>NZ_JAUSME010000135.1 GCF_030645555.1 Herminiimonas sp. | reverse complement strand
TGTCATTGCTTCCGGCGGTGTCGGCGGCTTGCAGGATCTGGTCGACGGCATCAAGAGCGGCCACGCGGATGCGGTACTGGCAGCCAGTATTTTTCACTACGGCCAGCACACTGTGCAGGAAGCCAAGCGTTTCATGGCGGACCAAGGCATACCGATGAGGCTGGCATGAGCGGCACCATGAAATGGCTCAACAAGGTCAAGTGGGATGAGCACGGTTTGGTGCCTGTCATCGCGCAGGAAGTCGGCAGCAACGACGTCTTGATGTTTGCGTGGATGAATCGCGATGCATTGGCCAGGACCATCGAATCCGGCGAAGCAGTTTACTGGAGCCGCTCGCGCAAGAAGTTGTGGCACAAGGGTGAAGAATCCGGTCATACGCAAAAAGTGCATGAAGTGCGGCTTGATTGCGATGAAGATGTCGTCTTGCTGAAGATAGAGCAGGTGGGCAGCATCGCCTGCCATACCGGCCGTCATTCCTGTTTTTTCCAGAAGTTTGAAGGCGATGCGAGTGCCGGCGACTGGCAAACGGTGGAACCGGTGTTGAAGAATCCGGACACGATCTACAAGTGAAAGCAAGTGTGCAATGAGTGAAACCCTGAAACGTCTGGCCGCAGTCATCGAATCGCGCAAGCCCGCTAACGGCGGCGATCCGGAAAAATCATACGTGGCGCGCCTGTTTGTCAAAGGCGATGACGCGATACTGAAAAAAATCGGTGAAGAAGCCACCGAGACCGTGATGGCCGCCAAGGATGCGCGCGTCGATGGCGATCATTCCAAGGTCTTGTACGAATGCGCAGACTTGTGGTTTCACTCGCTGGTCATGCTGGCGCAATTCGACTTGAAGCCGCAGGATGTGCTGGATGAATTGGCGCGCCGCGAAGGTCTTTCCGGCCTGGTGGAAAAAGCCGGTCGCAAGGCTGACTAGCAGGCGATCAGCAGGTAATCAAACTTGGCTTAAGATGGAGTCTCATTTGGATAATTGCATTTTTTGTAAAATCGCCGCGAAGCAGATTCCTGCGCAGATTATTTACGAGGATGATGATGTGCTCGCGTTCAACGATATCAACCCGGCTGCGCCTGTGCATTTCCTGATCATTCCGAAAAAACATTTGGCGACACTGGCCGATTGCACGGCGAATGATGCGGCTTTATTGGGTAAAATATCGCTGCTGGCTCCGAAGCTGGCAAAAGAGCTGGGTTGTGCTTACAGCATCGATGCAAACGGTGCGCCGCAAGGCGGCTTTAAAACGATGTTCAATACCGGGCCCGATGGCGGGCAAGAGGTGTACCATTTGCACATGCATGTGATTGGTGGGCCGCGTCCGTGGCGCCGGGTATTGGCGTAGCACGAATAGTTCTGGATTCCGGGCGGCGACGTCCTTCAAGGAGAAAACAATGGGTTCATTTAGCATCTGGCACTGGTTGATCGTTTTGGTCATCGTGATGCTGGTATTCGGCACCAAGAAAATCGGCAACATGGGCTCCGACGTGGGCAAGGCCGTCAAGGGCTTCAAGGATGGCATGAAGGGCGAGGACGACAAGCCTGCCGCCAAGGATGCTGCACCGTCGCAGGTTGCAGACAAAGGCACCGTGGACGTTGAAGTGAAAGAGAAGTCGAACAGCTGATGTCTTGTGTGCAGCGAGGTTGGTAAGCACCGCTTTGCCGCGCACAATATGTCCAGCCTATCGCTAATCCTATGATCGATATTGCATTTTCCAAACTTGCGATCATTGGCGTTGCTGCACTGGTTTTCATCGGCCCGGAAAAATTGCCGAAAGTGGCGCGCATGGCCGGCACCCTGTTTGGCCGCGCGCAACGCTACATCAACGAAGTCAAATCCGAAGTCAGTCGCGAGATGGAACTCGACGAGTTGCGCAAGATGCAGCAGGAGGTGCAGGATGCCGCCAGCGACGTCGAGAAATCGGTCAAGCAAGGCTTGTCGAGCGCCGATGACGCATTGCACTCTGCCTGGGGCGATGCGGATACCGACATCAATCCATTGATGGAGCCGCCGACCTTTGATCAAGCCACGCTCAAGTCAAAAAATTTCCGCAAGAAAAAAATGGCGGCCACTTCGGCCGTGCCTTCCTGGTACAAGCGTCAAAGCGGTCAAAAATCGCGTGTCATTTCCGGCGCAGCCCGCATGGCAAAATTCCGCCCGGCCAGTGCCCGCAAGTCGACAGCTTTTTTTCATTAATGAAGCAGCTGCATCAAGCGCGTCTGTCTTCCGGCAGCCTGGCATTTTCTGATCAGTATTCCCGCATGCCTGCAATGAAGCTTGTTGCGACACAATGAATGAAGACAAAACATGATTGGTAACGAAGATTCGTTCATTTCGCATTTGATAGAACTGCGCAGCCGGCTGATGAAGGCTGCCATAGTCGTGATTGTGATCTTTCTTTGCCTGATGCCCTGGGCGGGCGACATCTATGACTTCCTGGCGCGCCCGATGATGCTGGCGCTGCCGGAAGGCAGCAAGATGATAGCGACTGGCGTGATCACGCCATTTCTGATCCCGGTCAAGGTCACGATGCTGGTTGCCTTCATCATTTCGCTGCCGTGGGTGCTGTACCAATTGTGGGCTTTCATTGCGCCCGGTTTGTATACGCATGAAAAGAAACTGATCGCGCCGCTGGTAATATCGTCATCGGCGCTGTTCATAGTCGGCGTCGCATTCTGTTATTTCCTGGTGTTCGGCGTCATCTTCCACTTCATCAATAACTTCGCGCCGAAATCGATTTCGGTTGCGCCGGATATCGACAGCTACTTTGGCTTCGTGATGACGATGTTCATCGCGTTCGGCTTGACGTTTGAAGTGCCTATCGTGGTGATCGTACTGGTGCGCATGGGACTGGTTTCTGTCGAAAAACTCAAGCAGATCCGTCCCTACGTGATAGTCGGCGCCTTCGTGATTGCTGCAGTCGTCACGCCGCCGGACGTGATGAGCCAGTTATTGCTGGCCGTGCCGCTGTGCCTGCTGTATGAAGTCGGTTTGTTGCTGGCGCCGTTTTTCGTGAAGATGACGCAGGCCCCGCCGGAATCAGTTTGATCCTGCTGGCTCAGGCCTGGCGCAGCCAGGCAACCAGTGGATAGGCATCCCTGAATCCTGCCACCAGGGTTTGCTCAAGGTCGGCAGAGACTTTCTTCACTGCCATCTCATTCCATACGATGAAGCTTTTAAGCTTGATGTAGTCAAGATGCGGCGCATCGGCGTCAAAGCCTTTCGGCGGGCGCGTCAGTTTCCCTTCCTGCTGCAAGTCGCCGTAAGTCTGCATCAACTGCTTGTTTTTCAACAGTTTTGAAAATCCCATCGCGTCGTCAATCACATGCTGCCGGATCGCGCGCAAGCGATCTGCCGGCGGCATCCATTCGCCGCCTGCAATCAGTAGCGTGCCGGTCTGGTCGATGTGGAAATAATAGCTGGGGCCGCCGCCCTGGCTGGGTTTTTTCAAGCCGCTGGCATTGATCGAGGCGGAAAAATGCGTCTTGTATGGAATCTTCTCTTTTGAAAAGCGCATGTCGCGGTTGATGCGAAACAGCGCCTTCTTCGGATTGCAGCCCGCGATCGCCGGATCGAACTTGCTGATGTCTGCAATCAGCGCCGTTACCAGTTCCAGGAATTCAGCGCGCAGGATATCGTAGCGCGGCTTGTTCATGACGAACCAGGCGCGGTTATTGTTCTCGGCCAGTTCTGCCAGAAATTGCGTGAGGTCGCGTATGTGCATGGTGATTATTCGACCGGGCGTGGCGGCGCTTTCGGGCGCTTGCCTATCGTGACATTGAGCGTGTTTTCCTGGTTCCGGCGCAACACGATAATGCTGGCTTTCTGGCCGGGCGAAAGTTGCGCGATCTGGTTGAGCATGTCGGCCATGTCCGTTACCGGATGGTTTTCCACCGAAACCAGTATGTCGCCAGGCTGCATGCCAGCCTTGTCTGCCGGTCCGCCTTTCAAGACGCCGGCTATGATCGCGCCATTGCTTTTCTTCAGGCCGAAACTTTCCGCCAGTTCCGGCGTGATGTCCTGGGGTTCGACGCCGATATAGCCGCGCACGACTTGTCCATTCTTGATGATGGCATCCATGACGGACTTGACGGTGGTAACAGGGATCGCGAAGCCGATGCCGAGCGAGCCGCCGCTGCGTGAATAGATCGCCGTGTTGATGCCGAGCAGGTTGCCGTTGGCGTCTATCAGTGCGCCACCGGAATTGCCGGGGTTGATCGCGGCATCGGTCTGGATGAAGTTTTCAAACGCATCCAGTATGCCCAGGTGATTGCGACCCAGCGCCGAGATGATGCCCATCGTCACCGTTTGGCCGACACCGAAGGGATTGCCTATCGCCAGCACGACATCGCCGACCTTGGCTGTTTCCACGTGGCCGAGGGTGATCGCGGGCAAGTTGTCGAGGTCTATCTTGACGACGGCCAGGTCAGTCTCAGGATCGGTGCCCACCACTTTTGCAATTGCCTTGCGGCCGTCGGCCAGCGCGACTTCAATTTCATCGGCTGCTTCGACCACATGGTTATTCGTGAGGATATAGCCCTGTGCGCTGACGATTACGCCAGACCCCAGGCTGACCTGCTTTTCCTGCTGCTCATCAAAACGGTCGCCAAAAAACTTGCGGAAGACCGGATCGTCCATGAATGGATTTTGCGATGGCGTTGCGGTTTTGCTGGTGAAGATATTGACGACCGAGGGCATCGCCAGCCTGGTCGCATCGCGGAACGAGCCCTGGGTCGGGGCTGCACTCAAGGGTGCTTCCAGCATAGGCACTGAACTTGTGCTGCGCACTTTGTGCGCGCTACTGGATATGCCGCTGGCCCACTCGGGCTTCAAGGTCGTTACAATGAATAAAACAGCCAAACCGACAGTTACGGTTTGCGCAAACAACAGCCAAAGACGTCGCATAAAAGGTAGGAAAAATGAGTCAGAAAATAATAGATAGGGACGATCTTGCCAAATATCTAGCCAGAACGCTTGATATTACCCGCTTTCCCGATTTTTGCCCAAACGGCTTGCAAGTTGAAGGGCGCCGGGCTATCAAGAAACTGGTGAGCGGGGTGACGGCCAGCCTGGCCTTGCTGGACGCTGCGGTCGAGCAAGGCGCTGATGCGATCCTGGTTCATCACGGTTATTTCTGGCGCGGCGAAGATGCGCGTGTGATCGGGCAAAAGCACAGGCGCCTGAAATTATTGCTGGCGCATGATGTGAATTTATTTGCCTATCATTTGCCGCTCGATATGCATGCAGAACTCGGCAACAATGCGCAACTGGCGCGTCAGCTGGGCTTGCAGGCGGAGTCGCGTTTTGGCGAGAATGATCTGGGCTGGCTGGGCACGCTGTCCGATGCGTCACTCGCAACAGTGGGCGATCTGGCGTTGCAGATTGAGCGGCAATTGGGACGGGCGCCTTTAATCATAGGTGACCCGGCGCAAAAACTCGGCAAGATAGGCTGGTGCACGGGCGCTGCGCAAAACTTGCTGGGTGATGCGATTGCGGCTGGCGCCAATGTTTACTTAAGCGGTGAAATCTCCGAGCCTACCGTCCATCTGGCCCGCGAGAGCGGCGTTAGCTATCTTGCATGCGGCCATCACGCGACCGAGCGCTATGGCGTCCAGGCCCTGGGCGCACATCTGGCGACGCACTTCGGGATTGAACATCAATTCATCGATATCGATAATCCTGTTTGATCTCCGTCATTCCTTCTTGCATAGGCCGGCAACATGACAAATGTGCAATTTGCTATGGTATAACTAGCGAATTGTAAAATAGACAGTACACGCATGGCCATGCGTGTCAGGGACAGGAAAACGGATCTATATCATGGCGCAACCGGTAGCGGATGGACCCATCACTGTTTTGGTGGTGGAAGATGATGCAGTAACGCGGCGCGCATTGTGTTTGGGGATAGCCAGGGAGCCGGCGTTCATCCTGCTTGATGCGCTGGATTGCGTGAAGTCTGCAATGGACTGGCTGGCGCATCAGTCGGCGGATGTCTTGCTGGTGGATTTGGGCTTGCCGGATGGTTCAGGCATAGACATCATTCGTTTTTGTGCGCATCGTTATCCGGCCTGCAACATCATGGTCATCACGACGTCCAGCGACCAGGATAGCGTGGTCGACAGCATAGAGGCGGGTGCGGCCGGATATGTATTGAAGGATGTGGATAATCTGGATATTGCGCATGCGCTGTTGCAGTTGCATACGGGCGGCTCGCCTATCAGTCCGACGATAGCGCGCAAGCTGCTGGCGCGTATGCGCGACGGCAAAAAAACCAACGATGTCGCGCCTGGCCGCAACCTTGACACCACAGCTGCGCAAGTATTCCTGACCAAGCGCGAAGCGGCAATTCTCGACTTGATCGCATGCGGCGACAGCTATGGGGAAGTTGCCAAACAGCTGGCCTTGTCAGTCGGCACCGTACAAACGCATATCAAGAATATCTACGATAAATTGTCCGTGCATTCGCGCGGCGAAGCTGTGTATGAAGCCAATCGCCGCGGTTTGCTGCAAATGGACCAGCTGAAATCAAAAGCGCAGAAAACCACATCCCCCTGAGTCGAGCCGGGCGCCATGCGCCGCCCGGCCCATACATCTATGCACGCAATCGTCGCCGTTTGTAAGCTTATTTCTTCAGTGCGTCGCGAATTTCTCTGAGCAGCACGATATCTTCCGGTGTGGCCGGCGCAGCTTCTACCGGCGGTTCTTCTTTTTTCAATTTACTCAGGATGCGCACCATCTGGAAAATGATGAATGCGAGGATCAGGAAATTGATCAGAATGGTAATAAAGCTGCCGTAAGCGAACACTGCGCCGAGTTTTTTTGCCTCAACCAGGGTCAGCTGCGCCGCCTGATCGTTGAGCGGCAGATAGTAATTGCTGAAGTCCAGTCCGCCAAATATCTTGCCGACGACCGGCATAATAATATCCTGCACCAGCGACTCCACGATCTTGCCGAAAGCCGTGCCGATAATTACCGCAACTGCCAGATCGACTACATTTCCCTTGACGGCAAAAGCTTTAAAATCCTGCATCATGCCCATGGCAATCTCCTGTTGATCGTGTTTGTAAAAGTGCAATTTGGAGCTACATCCTAGTTTTTGGCATGCTAAAGGTCAAATTAATTTCCTCTTTTCAAGCCATATTCGATGGATAATGCGTCCCAAATAAGTGGATAGAACAACGAAATTGTTCAAAAAGTTCCGCAAAAATGGCTTCGGCAGCATCTATTCGCTTTAAAACAAGCGTTGCCTCCGTTATAATCTAGGGTTGCTAGAAGTTTCGTACAGATTTCGCATTTTGACTGATTGGGGTTGGTATGAGTAACGAAAAGCAGGTCGATTCCGGTCGACGTGGCTTACTTGTCGCTACATGTGCGGCGGGTGGCGTGGCCGGCTTGGCCACAACAGGTGTATTGGTATCCACTTTTCAGCCGTCCGAGCGCGCGAAAGCCGCTGGTGCGCCGGTTGAAGTAGACATCGCTGGCTTGATGCCAGGTGAAATGAAGACCGTTGAGTGGCGTGGTAAGCCAGTCTGGATCTTGAAACGCTCGCCTGAAATGGTCGAGTCGCTTAAACAAACCGATGCTCAGGTTGCCGATCCGAATTCGGAACGCAAGCAGGATGAGCTGACGCCAGAATATGCGCGCAATGAATATCGTTCGATCAAACCGGAGATTCTGGTTGCCGTCGGTATTTGTACGCATCTGGGTTGCTCGCCTGTGACGCGCTTCCAGACCGGTGCGCAGCCATCGTTGCCGGATGACTGGCATGGCGGCTTCTTGTGCCCTTGCCACGGATCGACCTTCGATCTGGCAGGCCGCGTATACAAGAACAAGCCGGCGCCGGATAATCTCGAGGTGCCGCGCCACATGTATGTGGGCGACTCCAAGCTGATCATCGGCAAAGACGAGAAAGGTGAGGCTTAATCATGGCTTTTCACGAAAAACAATTGCCGGCTGATGCACCTATCGCTGACAAGGCCCTGAACTGGGTCGATGCACGTTTCCCGCTGTCGTCGACATGGAAAGCGCATCTGTCCGAGTACTACGCGCCAAAAAACTTCAACTTCCTGTACGTATTCGGTTCGCTCGCACTGCTGGTGCTGGTGATACAGATCGTTACCGGTATTTTCCTCGTCATGCATTACAAACCGGACGCTACGCTTGCGTTTGCTTCGGTTGAGTACATCATGCGTGACGTG
>NZ_JAUSME010000133.1 GCF_030645555.1 Herminiimonas sp. | reverse complement strand
CTCCTGCGCGAACCACCACGGCACCAGTTCGTCGAGCATGCGCGAGGTCGGATAACTTGCGACCAGGCTGCCGGCATAGCGGCCGTTGCGGAACATCGGCAGGTGATAATCCATCAGCATGGGCGCCGACAAGCCTGGCTGGGGCGCGGGCATGCTGTATTCGCCGCGCCTTGATTTCCGGGCGCTCTCGCCGGCCTCTTTTGACTGCGGCGAGAGATCGGCTGAGGACATGCCGTCCGACGACAGGCGGACTTCGTCATTGGCGTCGAGCCAGGCCAGCCGGCGCACTTCGCGGCTGTTACGCAACAACACCGCGACCCGGTCACGCCATTGCTGCTCATTCAGGTGGCCGGCCAGCATGTCATTCGCCAGCAGCCGCATGCTCTCTTCGTTGCGGCTGAGCTGGAAGCGGATGGTCTGTTCGACCCACAGCGTGTCGGCGATCAGTTGCTCGCGCCGCTCGCTGGCCTCGATGCGCTGTGCCTGCCAGGGCAACCAGAGCAGCGTGGCGAGGAATAGCAGCAACAGCAACAAGGGGAGCAGCCAGCGCCACAGGTTGCGACTACCGCCAAGCAGGGCGACCGAGCGCCGGAAGTCAAAGTTCATGGGCTGGAGTGTGCGAAAAACGAACGTTTAACGCAAGAGCGGACAGGGGAAGGGAAAGAATCGACAGTGTATCGAATACGGCCCGTTTGCTGCACTGCATCCATTGTGGTTATCCACACTTGTTGCTGCGCAGGCCGGTAATGACAATGGGCACCCTTGAAAATGCTTACCCACAAGCGGAGCCATTTTATGAATCGTCGCACCTTGTGCACCTTGTTTATCTCGCTGGCGGTCGCCGCCACGTTCTCGACCGCTGCTTTCGCCCAGGCGCCGATCGTACTGAAATTCAGCCACGTCGTTGCCAATGACACGCCCAAGGGCAAGGGCGCCGAGCGATTCAAGGAACTCGCCGAAAAATACACCAAGGGGCGGGTCAAAGTCGAACTTTTCCCGAACAGCACGCTGTACAAGGACAAGGAAGAGCTCGAGGCCCTGCAGCTGGGCGCAGTGCAGATGCTGGCACCATCGCTGGCCAAGTTCGGTCCGCTGGGCGTGAAGGAATTCGAACTGTTCGACCTGCCGTACATCTTCCCGGGCAAGGACGTGCTCTATCGCGTCACGGAAGGCCCGGTCGGCAAGGGACTGTTCAAGAAGCTCGAGCCCAAGGGCATCGTCGGGCTGGCCTACTGGGACAACGGTTTCAAGGTGATGTCCTCCAACAGGCCGATGCACGTGCCGGCTGATTTCAGGGGCATGAAGATGCGCATCCAGTCATCCAAGGTGCTGGATGCCCAGATGCGCGCGCTCGGCGCCAACCCGCAGGTGATGGCGTTCTCCGAGGTGTACCAGGCGCTGCAGACCGGCGTGGTGGACGGCACCGAGAATCCGCCGTCCAACCTGTACACGCAGAAGATGCACGAGGTCCAGAAGCACGTCACGCTGTCGGACCACGGTTACCTGGGCTACGCCGTGATCGTCAACAAGAAATTCTGGGACGGGCTGCCGGCCGATGTGCGCGGCCAGCTGCAAAATGCGATGAAGGACTCGACCAAGTACGCTAATGCCATCGCCCAGCAGGAAAACGACCGCGCGCTTGACGCCGTTCGCAAGTCCGGCAAGTCCAGGGTCTATTCGCTGACGCAGCTGGAAAAGGCTGAATGGCGCCGTGCCCTGCTGCCGGTGCAAAAGAACATGGAAGCGCGCAT
>NZ_JAUSME010000132.1 GCF_030645555.1 Herminiimonas sp. | reverse complement strand
ATCCTGCTCAAGCTGGTCGGCATGAATCCGGTCGTCGTGCATGGTGGCGGTCCGCAAATCGACAACGCGCTGAAAAAAATCGGCAAGCAAGGCACCTTCGTGCAAGGCATGCGCATCACCGATGAAGAAACGATGGAAGTCGTTGAATGGGTGCTGGGCGGCGAAGTGCAGCAGGATATCGTGATGCTGATCAACCATTACGGCGGCCAGGCAGTCGGCTTGACCGGCAAGGACGGCGGCTTGATCCGCGCCCGCAAGATGAAAATGCCGGACCGGGAAAATCCGGGCCAGTTCCTCGATATCGGTTTTGTCGGCGACATCGATGCGATCAATCCGGCGGTCGTGAAGGCGCTGCAGGATGATGCCTTCATTCCTATCATTTCACCTATCGGCTTCGGTGACGATGGCCAGGCTTACAACATCAATGCCGATGTGGTGGCAGGCAAGATTGCCGAAATCCTGAAAGCCGAAAAGCTGATCATGATGACCAATATCGCCGGCGTGCAGGACAAGCAGGGCAATCTGCTGACCGATCTGTCGGCGCGCGAAATCGATGAAATGTTTGAAGACGGCACGATCTCCGGCGGCATGCTGCCGAAGATTTCTTCCGCGCTGGACGCGGCCAAATCGGGTGTCAATACGGTGCACATCATCGATGGCCGCATCGAACATTCGCTGCTGCTGGAAGTGTTGACCGAACAGGCGTTCGGCACGATGATCCGCTCGCACTAAACAGCATGTCATTGATTTAAAAAAGGTGTGTCGACTGGACGGTCGGCACACCTTTTTTATTGACTGCGCATCTGTGAAGACAGGCGCAATCCGGTTTCCGTTTGTAGAAAACAGGCAGCATCTGACGGGCACGCAGTATACTTGTTTCTTTTTGACGGCGATTGCCTCGCCTGGAAAGCTGACACCATGAGCACCTTACCTGCATGCCCCAAATGCAATTCCGAATTCACCTATGAAGATGGCGGCCTTTACATCTGTCCCGAGTGCGCCCATGAGTGGCCGGCACAGGCTGCTGCCGAGTCAGTCGAAGAGGGCGGCAAGGTCTACCGCGATTCCGCCGGCAATGTGCTGCAGGATGGCGATACCGTCACCGTGATCAAGGACCTGAAGTTGAAGGGATCGGGCGGCGTCGTCAAGGTCGGCACCAAGGTCAAGAACATACGCCTGGTCGACAGCGATCACGACATAGACTGCAAAATCGATGGCTTTGGCGCGATGAGCCTGAAGTCGGAATTCGTCAAGAAGGCCTGATCGTGCGGCGACGCAAGCAGCTTTCGTCGCCGAACATCCGCTTGCTCACAGCGTAATCGATATGCCGCCAGCCATCCCTTACATGATCCGCGAAGAATGTCCGCCCGGCGCCTGCATCTGCGGCCGCGACGACTTGCTCGGCGATCCCGATGGCGATCTGCGCATACTGCGCCTGACCAAGGCGGAAGAAAAAAAACTGATCGCCCGCATAGAAGGCATCGCCAGCTATGCCGACTTGCTGCGCATGGCTGAATTGATGCAGGCGCAGTTGGGCATGGTGCTGCAGGTCGCGCCGGGCAATCGCGAAGTCCGCACTGTGCGGGGCTTGAGCATCCAGCTGGTGGAACGTCCCGGCCTGTGCAGCAAGACCCGGCAAACGGTGCCCGCAGCAATCCGCAGATGCCTGGAAAAAAATCCGGGCATCGTCTATGCGATCCTTGATGCGCACGATCTGTTCGGCGCAGGCTAGGCCGCGCAGCGCGTCCCTGGCAAATTTGCAGCCTGCACTTAATCCTGATTTCAGGCGGGGTGGCTTGCGGTCATGCCTGTGCGTTTGTGGAGTGGTTCAGGATTTCTCTTCTTCGCTGCTGTCGCCTGTCCCATTGCACGACCTGCATTTCACCACTACCTGACCTTGCGTGTAGCATTTTTTGCAGTCCTTTCCGTTTACATATCCAGTCCCGTTGCACGCTCCACAATCCACCAATTCCTTGCCTGTACCTCCACACGTCTGGCAGTCTTCCTTCATTTTGCATCTCCTCATAAATTGGGCTTTATGCCCAGGTTAGTGTTGCAAGCAAGATTCCTATCGTAGGGCTGTGATGTTAAGGGCTTTCATTTGGTTCAGATGGTGGGCCGAACGTGGCATGGATTTCTGCATGGAATTAAACGGTGCTGATCACTTTAATTGATATGTATGACTAGCCCAGGAATCCGCCTGCTCTTGCGATGCCTATCAATCCTATGGCTATCCAGAAACCGTTTAGCAATGTATAGGCGGTATCTTTTCGCACAACAGCACACCAGGTAAGCAAAACTGCGTCGATGGAATTAAAGATCCAAACAAACATGAAAGGACTCTGTGGCCCCAGCCAGCTGACCAGCCCGAAACTGAAGATGCGCATGATTACGCCCGTCATTTCGAGCGCTTTCATGTTTGATGCAATAAAGGAGTTCACTTTGGTAAATGGCAAAATCATCTTTCACGAATGGATATATAAAAACAGCTAGCCTGTTTTATACAGCAAAAGCGATAGACAGCCTGA
This sequence comes from Herminiimonas sp., assembly GCF_030645555.1. Taxonomy (GTDB): domain Bacteria; phylum Pseudomonadota; class Gammaproteobacteria; order Burkholderiales; family Burkholderiaceae_D; genus Oxalicibacterium. The sequence continues at coordinate 1,511 of NZ_JAUSME010000132.1, read as the reverse complement.
AGCTTCCACTCTCGCGTCAGTTTGCAAGCAGCGCCGTAGCCCAACCTACCGCGCTGAATCCGCAGCCCTTCTTGACCGAAGGGTTAGGCATGATCGCGCCATCTGGAAAAGAGGCGAGAGGTGAGCAACGCCACGGCCCACCAGACTGCAAGCCACAGAACTATAACCACGAGCCAACCAAGTGGCGCTGGTGCTGGCCACCCACCTGACTCTGCCGTAGCGAACACGGGAGCATCCACAGCCTGCAGCAACATCAGGGGGATGTATATCGCCCCCGCCAAGACAGGCGCCAGTCTGTCTGGGGAGAAAAACGTGGCGGCAGCATGAGTGCCTACCAGTGCAATAAACAGGGGCCAGCGTAAATGCATGGATCGCGATGCCTAATGTTAGACACAAGCGGTGTGCCGCAGGCACGTTCGCTTGAAGGAAGGGTTAAGCCTCAGAGCCACCGACGAACCCTGGCCTTGTAGGCAGCGTATTCGGCGCCAAAGATTTTTGACAGTGCCTTCTCTTCGGGCGCAATTTGGAAGCTGCCAATGTAGAAGCAAAAGACCAGCGGCCCGAGCAATAACCATGGTGCCGCCAGAAAGACTGCCCACGCGACGAGAACAAACGACATTCCAACGTACATGGGGTTGCGCGTAATATGGTAGATGCCGGAGCTAACCAGTGTGCTCGCCAACTCGGGCTTCATTGGGCTGACGCTTGTTCGTGCTCGACGGAAGGATAAGACGCCCGCAATGCTGAACGCGCCCCCCACCAAAGCAATGGCAATCGCCGCAGCTACACGGTATTGCGTAGGCAATTCGAGGGTCGGCACAATGATCGACAGCCCCCACATCGCGATGGCGATCAGAGCGGCGACAAGCGGTGGTGGGATTTTGAGTTCGAGTGACTGTATATGCATGATTTTTGAGGCTTAACGTTGGAGGTAAGCGGCTGTGGCGCGAGGCGGACTGGCGGAGAAACTCCGCCGATTCCACAGTCCGTCTTGACCGCCAAGTTTGGCAAAGACTCAACCACCGAGCTTCCCCGAAATAACAAATACCTGAACAGCTGACATCGAGCATTCTTCGCTTGAAGCTTCATTGCTCGTAATAACCTCTATTTTGCCTCCCGATTTTTCAACGAAAGTTACGAGATGAATTTGGCGATACAAGTCTTTCGATATTTTCTCGGACGCCAGAAGGGCAACTTTGGTTTTTGAAAAATCGACTGATTCATTATTCAGTAAATTAGCGTTCTTGAGGTGAACATGGGCCATAGCCGCTGCCCAATTGTCAGGGCCTGAGCAGGACGGCGTTTTTGCCACCGAGCTACCCGCAACGAGAGCCAGAAGGAAGGCTATTACAAATGAGCGCATTGTCTGTGCCTAACGTTTAAGGTAAGGGGCTGCCGGAGTGCGTAGCACGGAGAGGACCTGCAAGCACAGCTTGCAGGCAGTCCCGCTTGACCGCAATGTTAGGTGCTTGCATGTGGCCTCCCCGCCAAAAGCCAACCAACGATAATAA
>NZ_JAUSME010000123.1 GCF_030645555.1 Herminiimonas sp. | reverse complement strand
TTCCTGGCAATGGGACTTGGCGAACAGGCTGTCGCGCTTGCCTCCAATGCATTCCTTTTCGAAGAGTTCCTCGCGCGTGAACTTGCTGCCGGCCGACTCAAACTCGACCTGAAGCCGTTGGCCGAGCAGAAGGCGCTACTGCATGGCCACTGCCATCAGAAAGCATTCGACGCCGTGACGCCGGTGCAGAAGGTGCTGGGCCTGATTCCGGGGCTCAAGGTAGAACTGATCGAGTCGAGTTGCTGCGGCATGGCGGGAAGCTTCGGTTACGAAGCAAGTCACCATGACGTGTCGATGCAGATGGGCGAGCTGTCCCTGCTGCCGGCCGTACGCCAGGCCGACGGCGACACCATCGTGGTTGCAGATGGCACAAGCTGCCGGCACCAGATTGCGGACGGGGCGCAACGCGAGGCGTGGCATGTGGCGCGAGTGCTGGAGATGGCGCTGGCGTGAGCTGCGCAGCGGATTGGAAGTTTGTTTCGGCTAGCGGGACCTGACGGTCCCGCAGCACCACCAGCGAGGCTTGTGCGGCCTTAACGCCGCAGCAGCTCCATGATGTCCTCGAGCTCGTGGCGGATCGCGATCGTATCGATATCGAGCGGCGGCAAGGCCACCAGATCTTCCGGGATTTCGTGTGTGCTGCGGCTGTCGAGCTTGTTGCGCGCACCGCTGATGGTGAAGCCCTGCTCATAGAGCAGCTCACGGATGCGGCGGATCAGCAGGACTTCATGATGCTGGTAGTAGCGCCGGTTGCCGCGCCGCTTGACGGGCTTGAGCTGGGCGAATTCCTGTTCCCAGTAGCGCAGCACATGCGGCTTCACGCCGCACAATTCGCTGACCTCGCCGATCGTGAAATACCGCTTCGCAGGGATGGGCGGCAATACGACCGGCTCGGGCTTGCTGATGCGCTCGCTCATGGGGACTCAATCAGGCGATCTCGGCGACCGGCTGTTGCTGCGTCGGTTCGACCAGGCTCTTCAATTTCTGGCTGGCGTGGAAGGTCACTACCCGCCGCGCAGTGATGGGAATTTCCTCGCCGGTCTTGGGATTGCGACCGGGACGCTGTGGCTTGTCGCGAAGCTGGAAATTGCCGAAACCCGACAGCTTGACTGCTTCGCCGGATTCCAGCGCCTTGCGGATCTCGTCGAAAAAAGTCTCGACCATATCCTTCGCTTCGCGCTTGTTGAGACCGACCTGTTCGAACAGCAGCTCGGCAAGTTCCGCCTTGGTCAGCGTCGGCAGGTCTTTCTCGGCCTTGCTGCGCGCTTGCGATTCATACACCGCACGGCTCAGGTCAGCCGCCAGGACGGATTGGAATTCAGCAGTGTTCACGTCATTCATGTCTGTTTCCTGGCCTGTCATGTGCGCAATCTGGCGCCATGCTTGCTCTGGACTGCGGCAATGAACGCGGCCATTGCTTCGTCTACTTTGTTGTCGCTCAGGGTTGATTGAGTATCTTGCAGAGTAAACCGGAAAGCAAGACTTTTTTCGTCATCTTCC
>NZ_JAUSME010000110.1 GCF_030645555.1 Herminiimonas sp. | reverse complement strand
ACCGGCCTTGACCTGTTGCATCGCCTGAGTGCCGGTCAGGGCGCCCAGCGTATTGACGAAAGGCTCGTTATTACACATCTCCCACAGTTTTTCCGCGCCGCGCTGGGCCAGCGTGTGACGGATCTGCAGCGAACCGCGCAGACGGACCACGTCTTCCGCGGTGTTGTTGCGCTTGATACCTTTACAGCGCGGATTTTCGGCCCACTCTTTGTTCAATGTCTGAATTTGCTGTTCACGGCTAGTCATGATCGTCTCCTTAATTAAATGCTGGGAATAACAGAAACAAGAAAAAACTTGCGTTAATCATAGGTTATTTTATGCGCCGCAACAATGTCTTATATAAGATATTTTAATAAAAAATAATCCTTATTTATCAATGGCTTATATAGCATTTTTCTGTATGTGGAATGATATTTCGCTCACCGAAATAGAAATATGTTGCGACGCATAATGAATTTTTCATAATGTGAAGTGCGATCTTCTGTCATGAAATATCGGCCTGAATATCGACCGATTGCGCGCCCGTTTTTCATGCACGCATATCGCGTATGCAATTTGTTCAATTGGAGTGAGCAGCCGATCAGGAAGATGGGATGAGGAAAACAGCGTGCGCAGCGCCTGTGCGCGCGTCCTTGCAGCGGCTGGATGCCTCAGATACCGGGCTGGGATAAGAATTTGTCGGGCTGAGCCACAGTGGTGGCGATGAATTATTTAGTGCCCCCGCACCATGCTACTTTTCATCTAACTGCCCGCGCCTGTTAGACTGCGTGTCCTTTTCCAGCAATGCGCAGCCCATCATGAATCCAAGTTCCTTCTCCACCCTCGCCCTGTCCCCTGCCATCCTGAGCAATCTCGATGCGCTCGGTTATCACGAGATGACGCCGATACAGGCGCAGAGCCTGCCGGTGATACTGGAGCGGCGCGACCTGATCGCGCAAGCCAAGACCGGCAGCGGCAAGACGGCTGCTTTCGGCATCGGCATGCTGCAGAAACTCAATCCGACCTGGTTTGCGATACAGGCGTTGGTGATATGCCCGACGCGCGAACTGGCCGACCAGGTATCGAATGAATTGCGCCGCCTGGCCCGTTTTGCCGACAACATCAAGGTGCTGACGTTATGCGGCGGCGCGCCGATGCGGCCGCAAATTGCATCGCTCGAGCATGGTGCGCATATCGTGGTCGGCACGCCAGGCCGTCTGCGCGATCACATCAGTCGCAACACGATCAATTTATCTACTGTGCAAACGCTGGTGCTGGATGAAGCCGACCGCATGGTCGACATGGGATTTTATGAAGAGATCTCCGGCATCGTCAGCGCCTGCCCGGCACGTCGCCAGACGCTGCTGTTTTCTGCCACTTACCCGGACGATATCCGCAAGGCCAGCGAGCAATTCCTGCGCGACCCGGTCGAGGTCAAGGTCGAGGCGCAGCATGACGACAGCCAGATCGAACAACGTTTTTATGAAGTCGGTTACGACGAGCGCAATGCGGCAGTGGCGACGCTGCTGAAGCATTACCGGCCTGTCTCTACGCTGGCCTTCTGCAATACCAAGATCCATTGCCGCGAACTGGCAGCCGAGTTGCGTGCGCAGGGTTTCAGCGCGCTGGCTTTATATGGCGAGCTGGAACAGCGCGAGCGCGATGAAATCCTGGTGCTGTTCGCCAATCAGAGCTGCTCGGTATTGGTGGCCACCGACGTT
>NZ_JAUSME010000127.1 GCF_030645555.1 Herminiimonas sp. | reverse complement strand
CCGCAAAAAACATCAAGGCAACATTTTTTTGCATTGCCACCAGGGTGCAGCAACATCCGGCGCTGGTGCAGAGAATGATCGCCGAAGGCCATCACATCGAAAACCACAGCATGCAGCATCGCCATTATTTTTCTGTAATGGGCATGGGCGGGATGAAAAAAGAAATCATGCAGGCGCAACAAGTCATAGAAGCAGCGACCGGCAGGAAGCCGCAATTCTTTCGTGCGCCGGCAGGTTTGCGCAATCCCTTCCTTGATCCGGTCTTGCACCAGCTCGATTTGCAACTGGTCAGCTGGACGCGCCGCGGTTTCGACACCCGCGTCCATGATGCGGCAAAAATCACGCGCCGCCTGCTGGCCCATGCCAGGGCGGGCGATATCCTGTTGCTGCACGACGGTAACGCCTCGCGCAGAAAAAACGGAGAGCCGGTTATTCTGGAAGTGCTGCCGCAGTTGATAGATAAGCTGACGCAGCAGGATCTGCGTTTTGTCAGGGTGGCAGACGGCATGCGCAGCTGAATGCAGGCACGCTGATTTTGCATCAGGGTAGGTGGGCAGGCTCAGGCATATGGCGTTGCCTGAGCGATGCAAGCGCAGGTCTTACTGACGCGCGTTGCGTGCATTCGAAGGCGGCTTGCCGGTGCTGAAATTGCTGCGCCACGGGTTGGTGTCGAGTCCGCCGCGCCGCGTATAGCGTGCATAGACGGCCAGTTTGATGGGTTTGCACTGGCGCAGTATGTCCATGTATATACGTTCCACGCATTGCTCATGAAATTCATTGTGTTCGCGAAAACCTATCAGGTATTGCAACAGGCTGGCTTGATCGATAGGCGCGCCTACATATTGTATCTGCACGCTGGCCCAATCCGGCTGGCCGGTCACCAGGCAATTCGATTTCAGCAGATGCGAGACCAGCGTTTCCTCGACTGCAACGGCGCCGGGTTCGGCTTGCAGCAGTGACGGGTCGGGCACATAGTCGGTGACTTCTATGTCGAGGCGGTCCAGCAGGATGCCGTCCAGCTCGCCCATCGCTACCTGGGCAAACTCATCCGGCAGCGTTAGCGTGATGTGCACCGGCGCGCCAAAGCCGGCACTCAAGTCTGCACGCAGCAATTCCAGCAAGGCCTCGGTGCCGCCCAGCCGGGTTTGATTGAACGAGTTCAGGTACAGCTTGAACGATTTCGATTCGATGATGTTGGGCGAATCGGCCGGCACGACCAGCTTGGCCATCGCCACCTGCGGCTTGCCGCGCATGTTCAACCACGACAGTTCATACGCATTCCATATATCGACACCGAAAAACGGCAGTGCGCCGCTCAAGCCGAGTTCGTCGCGCTTGTCCTGGCGCGGGATCGCAAACAGCAGCGATGGATCATACTGCGCCTGGTAAATCGACGGTTTTCCCAGCGGCGAGGCGTCTGGTCTGGATGGTGTGGTCATGGCAGAGAACTTACAGAAACAGTTTGTAGGCTGGATTGTCGTTTTCATCCCAGTGACGATAACCAAGTCCGGCCAGCCAGCTGCGGAATGCCTTCATTTCCTTTTTCGGCACTTGCACGCCGACCAGTATGCGGCCGACGTCGCCGCCCTGATTGCGATAGTGGAACAGGCTGATGTTCCAGTTTGGCGCCATGCTGTCGAGGAAGCGCATCAAGGCGCCCGGACGTTCCGGGAATTCAAAGCGGTACAGCAATTCATCCTGCGCCAGCTCGCTCTTGCCGCCGACCAGGTGACGGATGTGGCCCTTGGCGAGTTCATCGTGCGTCAGGTCCAGCGTCTTGAAGCCGTGCTTCTCGAAATTTTTCGTGATCTTGCCGGGTTCATCGCGGTCTGCGATCTGCATGCCGACAAAGACATGCGCCTGCTTCGCATCGCTGATGCGGTAGTTGAATTCGGTCACATTGCGCGGGCCGACCAGATGGCAAAAGCGCTTGAAGCTGCCGCGCTCTTCGGGAATCGTCACGGCGAATATCGCTTCGCGTGATTCGCCGACATCGGCGCGCTCTGCGACATAACGCAGGCGGTCGAAGTTCATGTTGGCGCCGCAGGCGATGGTGACCAGGGTTTCATTCTTCAGCGGCTTTTTGGATAGCTTGGCGCGCTCTACGTAAGCCTTGGCGCCGGCGATAGCCAGCGCACCGGCCGGCTCCAGTATGCTGCGCGTATCCTGGAACACATCCTTGATTGCAGCGCAGACTGCATCGGTATCGACCAGTATGATTTCATCGACATACAGCTTCGCCAGGCGGAAGGTTTCCTCGCCGACCAGCTTGACTGCAGTGCCGTCGGAAAACAGGCCGACATCGTTCAGCGTCACGCGCCGGCCAGCCTTCAGGCTGCGCGCCATCGCGTCGGAATCAGTGGTTTGCACGCATATGATCTTGATG
>NZ_JAUSME010000096.1 GCF_030645555.1 Herminiimonas sp. | reverse complement strand
GGCCCAGATCGCGAACGGCCACGCCGGCCAGGCGAACCAGATCGCATTCTTCAGGAAGTACTGGAAAGTGTGCCATGAAGGCGCGCCGATCTGGCGGGAATTCCACTCCATCCATGCAGCTGTCGGTGTCGTGCCGAAAGGCTGCACTTGCTCATTCACAAACACCCATGCACCTGCGACTGCAACTGCCAGCGGTAGTGTCACCAGTATCAGGCGCAGCAGGAGTGTTCGTTCGCGTATCGCTGCCAGGGTGGCCACGCCCAGCCACAAGGCCAGCGGCACCATCCAGCCGCGCGTCAGTGTCAGCAAGCCCAGTACTGCACCGAACGCGATGGCGCTGCGCAGTGAGTGCGATTCAAACAGGCGGGTTGCCGTATAGAGGGAAAATGCCACCAGCGATACCTGCAAGGCTTCGGATGTGGTGCCATGACTGTGCACCAGCAAGCCCAGGCAGCCGAGATAAATCAGCAGTGCGCCATCGGCCAGCGTGCGGCCGAAATCCTTGGGTTCAGGCTGGCCGCCGAAAGCCAGTTTCAGCGGTTGCGCATCAGGGCGGCGTCCCAGCAGGTAGGTCGTGTACCAGACCGACATCGAGCCGAGCAGGAAGAAACAGATCGTCGCCACGCGGGCAGCCATCGGATCGCCCAGCAGCCAGCCGAACAATTTGATGCAGATCGCACCCAGCCAGAATGCCAGCGGCCCTTCTGCCGGCATAGGCAGGCCGACGATATGCGGCGACAGCCAGTCGGTCAGCGCGCCATTGGCCATCGTCCACATGATGCCAAAGCCTGCTGCATCGTCGGGTTTCCACGGATCGCGTCCGATCAGGCCGGGCAGTATGTACAACAGGCACAGGCCGAACAACGCCCAGCGCGGGAGTGCATGCGTGGCGGAGGCGGGAAGGCGGACTGGCTTCATGGAAGGAGGTGGCTGTTTTTATTTGGTTCGGCGTTATTGTGCCGGAAAAATTCTTTGCTAACAAAAAAGGCAGCCGTAGCTGCCTTTTTGAAACACGGTGGCGAAATTATTCTGCCACGGATGTTTTGGAACCAACGGTACCGAACTTCTTGCGGAATTTATCCACGCGACCTGCGGTATCGACGATTTTGTGTTTACCGGTGTAGAAAGGATGCGATTCCGACGAAACCTCAATCTTTACCAGTGGGTATTCTGCGCCTTCGAATTCGATTTTTTCACGCGTTTGAACGGTCGAACGGGTGATGAATTTGAAGTCGTTGGAAACGTCGTGAAACAAAACTTCACGGTAATCCGGGTGTATGCCAGCTTTCATGATTTGCCTTAAATAGTTTGGTAGCCAATCGCCACTTCGTCGGTCGTGCTGCTTCTTGACCCGATTGTCGACCACTTTCCTAGGTTGGAACAAGGCGCGAATTATACATGGAAATTTCAATAAAATCATGGGTTTGAAGCAAGTTTGCTGATATCGTTGTTGCTGTTGCAATACAGCATTTGAAGGAGCGCGCGTGGCAATTGGTTTGCAGGATGGCATGAGTACTTTATTGCAGGTGGTCGAGGCGTGCGGCATCGTTGCGTTTGCCTGCTCCGGCTTCATAGAAGCGCGGCGCAAGGAAATGGATCTGGTCGGCGTCTTTGTGGTTGCATTCATCACGGCATTTGGCGGCGGCACCCTGCGCGACATGTTGCTCGACCGACGGCCGCTGTACTGGGTGGAGCACCAGGAATATGCGCTGCTGGTGTTTATTCTGGCGCTGCTGGCCATACCCTTGTTCAAGCATTTGCGCTCGACTGTGGCTGAAAAAATCATCGTCATCGCCGATGCGCTGGGTCTGGGTTTGTTCAGTGCAGTGGGCGCTTCGCTGGCGCTGGAGGCGCAGATGCCTATCTTTATCTGCGCGATGATGGGCGTCATCACCGGCATATTCGGTGGCGTGCTGCGCGATGTGCTGTGCAATGAAATCCCTATGGTGTTCCGGCGCGGTCAGCTGTATGCCACCTGTTCCTTCGTCGGCTGCTGGGTATATCTGATCCTGGAATTGCTGGCTGCGCCGCAGGCCGTGGCCTTGATCGCGAGCATAGTGGTGACGCTGACGATGCGCCTGCTGGCGGTCAGGCTGGATTTGAAGCTGCCCGGCTGAAGATGGGTGCTGGCTGTTTTGAACAGAGATTAAATAAGCCCGTTTCATTTGCATGCCTCTGCAATGAAAACGGGCTTTTTGATTTCAGCCACGAAGGCTGAAATACTCTAATCGATAATTATGAATTACCGCGGCGCATCATATCGAAGAATTCGGCGTTGTTCTTGGTCGCCCGCATCTTGTCGAGGATGAATTCCATCGCTTCGATTTCATCCATGCCGTACAGCAGCTTGCGCAAGACCCAGATTTTTTGCAGTTGGTCCGGCTTGATCAGCAACTCTTCGCGGCGGGTGCCGGATTTGTTCAGGTTGATCGCAGGGTAGACGCGTTTCTCGGCCAGACGGCGCTCGAGATGGACTTCCATATTGCCGGTACCCTTGAATTCTTCGTAAATCACGTCATCCATGCGGCTGCCGGTTTCGATCAGCGCGGTCGCGATGATGGTCAGCGAACCGCCTTCTTCGATATTGCGCGCGGCGCCGAAGAAGCGTTTAGGGCGTTGCAATGCATTTGCATCGACACCGCCGGTCAGGACCTTGCCTGAGGCCGGGATCACGGTGTTGTAGGCGCGTGCCAGACGGGTGATCGAGTCGAGCAGAATCACGACGTCTTTTTTCATTTCAACCAGGCGCTTGGCTTTTTCCAGCACCATTTCTGCAACCTGCACGTGACGCGTGGCCGGTTCATCGAAGGTCGATGCAACCACTTCGCCGCGTACCGAACGCTGCATCTCGGTCACTTCTTCCGGACGTTCGTCGATCAGCAACACGATCATCACGACATCCGGATGATTGGTGGTGATCGCATGTGCGATGTGCTGCAGGATCACCGACTTGCCGGATTTTGGCGAGGCGACCAGCAAACCGCGCTGGCCCTTGCCGATAGGCGCGATCAAATCGATGACGCGGCCGGTGATGTTTTCTTCGCCGCGCATGTCGCGCTCAAGCAGCAGCGGCTTGTTCGGGTGTAGCGGCGTCAGGTTTTCAAACAGTATGCGGTGTTTCGATGCTTCCGGCGGTTCGCCGTTGACCTTGTCGACTTTGACCAGTGCAAAGTAGCGTTCGCCATCTTTCGGCGTGCGTACTTCACCTTCGATCGAGTCGCCGGTGTGCAGGTTGAAGCGGCGAATCTGCGACGGGGAAATGTAAATGTCGTCGGTGGACGCCATGTAGCTGGCGTCGGGCGAGCGCAGGAAGCCAAAGCCATCCGGCAATACTTCGAGGGCGCCATCGCCGAAAATTTGTTCTCCTGATTTCGCGCGTTTCTTGAGAATCGCGAACATCAGTTCCTGTTTGCGCAAGCGCGCTGCGTTGTCGATGTCGAGGCCGATTGCCATTTCTAGCAGGGCGGAGACGTGTAACGCCTTTAGTTCAGATAAATGCATATATTTTGAGTGTCCCGGGATGGGATATAAAAAAGGTGGGGGAGGGAACTGCGTGGTGGTGTTAGCTTATTCAATAAGGCAGCGATGCGGGCGCATCGCTGCAAATTTCAATTAGATGTTGCTGTCGATAAAAGCGGTCAACTGACCCTTGGCCAGCGCACCAACTTTTTGCGCTGCCGGTACGCCGCCCTTGAACAGTATCAGGGTCGGAATGCCGCGTATACCGAATTTTGCCGGCACGACCTGGTTTGCATCGACGTCCATTTTTGCGATCCGGATCTTGCCTGCGTATTCCTTGGCAACGTCTTCCAGGATAGGCGCAATCATTTTGCAGGGGCCGCACCACTCTGCCCAGAAGTCGACCAGCACAGGTGTATCGGATTGCAGTACGTCGGTATCAAAAGACGCATCGGTAATATGTTTGATGTTTTCGCTCATGTATGCCTCGAATTTGAGGAGAAAAGGATGAATCAGCGCCTTGGTCACTACCGTTCTTGCCGGTATTTTCCTGCAGCGACTCCGCTTACTAGAATATAGATGGAGACGTTGCGATTGAATTCAAGTTTTTGAAGGTGCGGCAAGAGGTAATCAGGCGGGGTCTGGGCAGATCATAACCTATTTTATAAAAAGTGGGGAATTGCCCATAAAATTTCGCGCCGCCTCGCATAAAATGCCTGACGGATCTTCCTGCCACACATGTTTGCCCTGTCCGTCCACCTATATCGATATCCATGCTGCCTAGCGCCGTCGTCCTGATTCCGCCTTCCGCTTCCTTCTGGGATGATGCCGCGCGTGCCTTGCTGCATAGCGATGTGCGGGCCGGGCATGCGGCGCATGATGTGTCGTCCGTGCGCGTGCTGGTATCGACCTTTGCACATATACAGTTATTGCAGGCGGCCTTGGCGCGCCAGATAGGCGGGGCCTTCATCCCGCCTGTGATTACCAGCCTGTCTGAATATATCCGCCAGTTGCCGCCGGTAGCCGGTGCAGTGGCGACAGCGCCGAGTGAACGCCTGATGTCGCTGTACGCCAGCTTGCGCCAGCATGCATGGCTGAAGAAATTATTCAGTGCGCGGCGCAACACCGATTTGCTGCCGCTGGCAGAAATCCTGCTGGCGCTGTCCGATGAATTGACGCAGGCGATGTTGCCCGCGCTGGACGCCAGCCTGGACGCGGCTGATGCACGCTGGCAGGCGGCGCTCGAACAATTGTCGCCGGTCGCGCGCAACCTGCTGTCGGATGAAACGCAACTGGTGTGGACCATCTGGAAGAGCCAGCTCGATGCCAACGATGCGATCGTCACGCGTTATGCACAGATGATGCGGCTGGCGCAGCAGGCGCAACAGCCGCTGTTCTGGATCAGCCCGGTAGCACCGGACGCCATGGAGCAGGCTTTCCTCGATGCGTATGCGCAAGAGCAAGCGCTCACGGTGATCACGCTCGACTGGCATGCACAGTCGATTAATAGTACGTATGCGGCCGCCTGGGCAGAAATGCTGGCCGATGAAGCGGCACCTGCTGCTAATCCGATTACGACTCCGATTGCGGCTTCGATTTCAGCTCCGATCACGCCACCGCCGGGTTTGACCCTGCATGCAGCGCAAAATCTGGAAGCTGAAGCACGGGCCGGCGCGCAAACCATCATCAACTGGCTGCAGGAAGGCAAAACGAATATCGCCATCGTTGCGCAGGATCGCGTAGTGGCGCGCCGCATACGCGCCTTGCTGGAGCGTGCGCAAGTGGTGGTGGCCGATGAAACCGGCTGGAAGCTGTCGACCACGCGCGCCGCTTCCGCGCTTGCCGCCTGGCTGGAGCTGGTGGCCGCGCGTGCGGAAACTGTCGGCCTGCTGGATTTCCTGAAGTCGCCCTTTGTCTTCGCCGATATGGATGACAAGGCCGGGCAGGTAATGGCGAGCGAAATCGCCTTGCGGCGCGCGAATGTGCTGGGCGGCTGGGAAGCGGCAGGCACTGCCCTGACCGCCTTGCCGGCGGCGCAGCGGATGATCAAATTGCTGGCGCAGCAGGCATCCGGCTTCAACAAGGGCAAGACCCTGTGCGAGTGGCTGGTCGCAACGCAACAGACGCTGGATGCGCTAGGCATGCGCGCTGCATTGCAGGCCGATGCCGCCGGTGCGCAGCTGCTCCAGTTGCTGCAGGATATAGCGCAGGATTGCATGCAGGTCGGCCATATATTTTCTTTTTCGGAATGGCGCGCATTCATCAATCTGCAACTGGAAGCGACCGCCTTCGTGCAAGTCAACCAGGACAAGCGCGTTGTCATGCTGCCGCTCAACGGCGCACGCTTGCGTACCTTCGATGCCGTCTTGCTGGTGGGCGCAGATGCAAAACATTTGCCATCGCAACCGGTAGAAACCTTATTCTTTGCCAACGTCGTGCGGCGCGAACTCGGCCTGGCCACGCGCGAAAGCCGCCAGCGCCAGCAATTGCGCGACGTGACGGAACTGCTGTCGGCCAATGCCTGCGTGGTGCTGTCGTGGCAGGCGCACAAGGATGGCGAACCGAATCCGGTCAGCCCATGGATAGAACGTCTGGATTTGTGTCTGGCGCGCGCCGGTGTTGCGCCGCTGGCAAAGCACGAGGTGCAAATTGCGCCGCGTCATTTGCAGCCAAAGCCGGTGACCATGCCGGCCCCGAGCGCGGCGCAATTGCTGCCGAAAAAACTCTCAGCCAGCGGTTACAACAGCCTGGTTGCCTGTCCCTATCAATTCTTTGCCACGCGCATGCTGGGTTTGTCCGGCATCGATGAATTGTCGGACATGCCGGAGAAACGCGATTACGGTGATTGGCTGCACCAGATACTGGCGCTGTTTCACCAGGGCCTGCAGCAAGAGCGGGTTGCCGTCGCCGAGCGGCCGGCCTTGCTGCGGCAGATATCAGACCAGATATTCGCGCAGGAACTCGACAAGAGCGCCGCTGCACTCGGCTATTACGCGCGCTGGCAAAAAGCAATGCCGGCTTATCTGGACTGGATAGCCGAACGCGAAGGCGAGGGTTGGCACTTTGTGCTGGGTGAAGAAAAATTCGAGAAGATATTGCGCTGGGCGGATGGCGAAATCACCCTGCATGGCCGGGTCGACCGTATCGATGCAGGCGCATCCGGCGCGCGTGCCGTGCTCGATTACAAGAGTACGAATCAAGGCGCATTGCGCGACAAGCTCAAGCAGGGTGAAGATCATCAATTGCCGTTTTACGGCTTGCTGTCGGATGCGCCTTTGAGCGCCGCCTTGTATGTGCCGCTGGAAGCGACGAAGGACAAGATCAAGGAAGTCGAAGCACCCGACTATGAAGTGTGGCAACAGGCGCTCAGCGCACAGATTGCCCACAATATGCAGGCGATTGCACATGGTGCGCCGTTGCCGGCCACCGGCCCGGAACCGGTATGCCAGTATTGCGATGTGCGCGGGCTGTGTCGCAAGGGAGCGTGGTGATGAGGGGAGATGAAAATGAGTCCCGCATTGATAATCCGGAAATGACGCCACGCGCCTATGAAATCAATGGCGCGCATGCCGATGCTGCGCGCTTTGTTGCGATCGCCTGCGACCCGTCGCGCTCGGTGGTGGTCGAAGCCTGTGCCGGCAGCGGCAAGACCTGGCTGCTGGTGGCGCGCGTGTTGCGCCTGCTGCTGGCCGGCACCGAGCCGGCAGCGATTTTGGCGATTACGTTTACGCGCAAGGCGGCGCAGGAAATGCGCGAGCGCCTGATGCAGTTGCTGCAGGAACTGACGCTGAAGCCGGATGATGAAGTGCTGGCCTTGTTGCGTGAACGCGGCGTGGCCGAACATGACCTGGCGACGCTGCTGCCGACAGCGCGCGGCTTGTATGAGCGCGTGTTGCGCAGCCCGCAAGCGCTGTCCATCGATACCTTTCACAGCTGGTTCGCGCGCCTGATCCAGATCGCGCCGCTGGCTTCCGGCGTGCCGCACGGTTACGGCTTGACCGAAGCTACCGGCGAATTGCTGTCGGATGCATACAGCCGTTTCATGCAGTCGCTCAACGAAACCGACAACAAGGACGTGAAGGACGCATTGATCGCCTTGTATGCGCAGGTCGGCGATTCCAATGTACGCAGCCTGCTGCAGGCCTTTCTCGCCAAGCGCGCCGAATGGTGGGCCTCGGTGCAGAGCGGTGCACCCATAGAGTGGTTGCAGGAACTGTGCGGCATGGATGGCGAGATCGATGCGCGCCTGTCGCTGTGGTCGGATGCCAAAATCGTCGCGCGTATAGGGCAGGTTGCCTGGCTGCTGGGCAAGGGCAGCCCCGTCAATCAGGAGCGTGCAACAGCAATAGAAACAGCCGTCAGCGGCGGCGCCAGCCTGGAAAATTTCGCTGCGCTGGCAAATGAATTTTTCGATGGCAGTGGCAAGTTCCGCAAGAACCGGGCGACCAAGGATTTGACCAAGGCCCTGCAAGACAATCTGGGCGACGACGGCGTCTACGCATTTGAAACGGAGTTTGAAAGCCTCGGTGTAGCGCTGAAGACAATTCTCAGGCGCAGCATGGAGCCGGGCGTCATCGCGCTCAATCGCGCCTTGTTTACCGTCGGTGCGGCGTATCTGGAAACCTACCAGGCGGTGAAGGCCGAGCAGCGCGTATTCGATTTCGCCGATCTGGAGTGGCAGGCGTATCGCTTGCTGACGAATGAAGAACATGCGGCCTATCTGCAAAGCCGCCTCGATGCGCGCTACCGGCATGTGCTGCTGGATGAATTCCAGGATACCAATCCGCTGCAGTGGAGCATAGTGCAGGCGTGGCTGCATGCCTACGGCGATGATGCCGACAAGCCCAGCATGTTCGTCGTCGGCGACCCGAAGCAATCCATCTATCGTTTCCGCCGCGCCGAGCCGCGCGTGTTTACTGCCGCGAAGGAAGCGCTGGTCGCGCAAGGTGCAGATTTCCTGCGCACCAACCAGACGCGCCGCAATGCCCTCGGCATCGTTGAAGTGCTGAATGCCAGTTTTATCGGCAATCCGATTTACCAGCCGCAAACCACGCTGGCAGCCGAACGCGGCGCAGTGTGGCAGTTGCCGCTGGTGCAGCAGGATAAAGTCGAAAAAGTTGTGTGGTCGCCGGCGCAATTGCGCGATCCCCTGACGACGCCGCGCGAGGAAGAAGAGGATGCGCGACGGCTCGAAGAAGGCCGCGCCGTCGCGCAGGCGATTTTGCATGCGCGTGCGGAATTGAAGAGTACGCGCTGGTCGGATGTGATGTTGCTGGTCAAGAAGCGCACGCATTTGCGCGCCTATGAGCGTGCCTTGCGCGAAGCCGGCATTCCATTCGCGTCCGACAAGCGCGGCGGCTTGCTGGAGTCGCTCGAAGTGGCCGACCTGATCGCCTTGCTGACTTTCCTGATCACGCCGCACGATAATCTGGCGCTGGCGCACCTGCTCAAGTCACCTATCATGGCGGCCGGCGACGCGGACTTGATCGCGCTGGCGGCGCGCACTGAAAAAACATGGTGGGCGCGCCTGCAGCACGCCAGCCAAGAACCATCGTCGCCGGCATTGCTGCGCGCCACAGGCTTGCTGGAAACATGGCTGCAACTGGCGCCGCGCCTGCCGGTGCATGACTTGATCGACCGCATACTGCATGACGGCGATGTGGTCGCGCGCTATGCGCAAGCCGCGTCGCCGCTGGTGCGCGGACAGGTGCTCGGCAATATAGAAGCGTTTACCGAACTGGCCTTGAATCTGGATGCCGGGCGTTATCCGAGCCTGCCTAAATTCATCGATGCGTTGCGCCGTTTGCAGAAATCCGCTGACAGCGATGCGCCGGATGAAGCCGATATCGATGCGGCGCTGGATGCCGTGCGCATCCTGACGATACATGGCGCGAAAGGGCTGGAAGCGCCTATCGTCGCTTTGCTCGATGCCAATCATAGCGATGGCGCACGCGACGATGTCGGCGTGTTGTGCGAGTGGAAGCAGGACAGGGACGCGCCTAGCCATTTCTCTGTCTTCGGTCGCCAGGCTGAGCGCGGTGCGGCACGCGACACGCTGTTCGCCGAAGAAGAACAACTGAAGGTGCAGGAAGACTGGAATCTGCTGTACGTCGCGACCACGCGCGCCAAGAACCTGCTGATCGTCAGCGGCGTCGCCGATGCGCGCGGCGCAGCGGTCAATGGCGTGGCGCAGGGGCGCTGGTATTCCCGGTTCCAGGGCGCGCAGCCGGTGCAGCCGGACGCGCTGTTGCTGGCGTCTGATGTCGCGCAGGAAGCGGAATTCTCTTTGCCGATATTCAACCCGCCCGCCTTGCCGGCGCCGCAGGTCGAGCCGGCTCCCGCATACTCCAGTGCAGAAATCGATGAAGGCATCGCGCTGCATGCATTGATGGAGCGTTGCACGCAGAATTCAGCCTGGCCGGTAGTCATTCATGCACCGGAACTGATAGCCAAGTGGTTGCCGTGTACGCAGGAAATCGCCGCGGCGGTCAGCGCGCAGGCAGTCACTATCCTGGCGCAGCCGGAACTCGCACGCTTTTTCGATCCGGCGCAACATCGCTATGCGCGCAATGAGATGGAAGTCATCACCAGCACCGGCACCGCACGTTTTGACCGGCTGGTGATGTTTGACGATGCAGTGTGGATACTCGACTACAAGCGCAATCTGCTCGACAGCGAGCGCGCCGCGTATGCAGTGCAAATGGCGCGCTATCGAGCGGCAGCGCAAGAAGTTTTCCCCGCGCTGCAGATCCGTAGCGGATTGATCACGGTGGATGGGCGGCTGACGGAAATGGGCTGAAACCGGGCGCTGGCAGTGTGATTTTGGCAAGGGAGGCATGCATCCTGCCGCTATCGGCGCACTGCCAGCGATAAATTTCCTGTCGCAGTCGAAATAGCGGGCGCCTGCCCACGCTATCTATTGACGGCGATTCACATGCACCACTATAGTGGCGGGATGATTTCCGACTTCCACACTCTTTCCGAAAAAATCAGCCTGTTGGCCGAGCTGACGCACGCTTTGCGCAGCGAAAATGCAGATTTGCGCCTCAAATCGGCAGCACTGGCTGCCGAAAATGCCGAGCTGGAGCGCCGCATGCAGGAAGCGCATGAGCGCGTGACTGCCTTGCTTGAAAAAATCCCGACGCCAGAACAAGATGAGGAAGCAGCATGATACAGCTCGACGTATCGATCATGGGCCAGCCATACAAACTGGCATGCAAGGAAGGTGAAGAGGGCGCATTGCAGGAAGCAGTGGCTTATCTGGATGCAAAAATGTCTGCGATACGCGATGCAGGCAAGGTCAAGGGTAGCGACAGGATAGCCGTGATGGCCGCGCTGGGCGTGACTGCAGAGTTGCTGGCAACCAAATCGCCGGATGGTCCGCTGGCCGATATGACGATGTCCGAGATCAAGCAAAAGATCGCTGGGATGCACCAGACACTCGATACCGCACTGGCTCCGCAAGAAAATCTTTTTTAATTCCGCACTATTTCTTTTCCTGCCCGGCTGATTGGAGTAAACTAAGCGCTCCTGCCGTGTTCGCCATTGCCATAATTCCTTGAACCATTTATGCGCAGCGGCCGCGGAATTTTGTTCGATGGGAGTGCGCGTCGCTAGTCCGATGAACCCGAAGTTGAACTAACTGCGGCCACCTTGAACCTCTTGGTTCAGGATGCCGGCAAAGCGGCACTGGCGGGAATTGATTGCCGAAGCGGCTGCATGCAAATGCAGCCGTTTTTTTATCGCCGTTTTTTCTGTGGCACTCTGCAGATTCCCTTTCGACACTGCTGTCATTTTTCCATACATGCACATGCGTTATTGGCTCATGAAATCCGAACCCGGCGAAGTCAGCATAGACGATGCGCTGGCTGCGCCGGACCAGACCGTGGCGTGGACTGGCGTGCGTAATTATCAGGCGCGCAATTTCATGCGCGATGCGATGCAGCCGGGCGACGGCGTGCTGTTCTATCATTCCAGTTGCGCAGAACCCGGCATCGCCGGACTGGCCGAGGTGGCGAGCACCTCCTATCCGGATGAGACGCAGTTCGATCCGGCCAGCCATTACTACGATGCCAAGGCCACGCGCGAAACGCCACGCTGGATGCTGGTCGATGTCCGTATTAAAAAGAAGACGCAGCTGCTACCGCTGGCAGAATTGCGCAAGATGCCGGAATTGGGCGGCATGCAGATACTGCAACGTGGCAATCGCCTGTCGATCACGCCGGTTACGCCGCAAGAGTGGCAAACTATTTCCCGCTATCTGCTTAAAAAATAATCAGTATTTCCTCGTTTTAAAAATTCTTCTCCGCATTATTTTCTTGCGCGATCTATCCGCATTGTGCCTCTGCACGCCTGGAAATCGTCTTCAAATGCCGGCAAAAATGTAAGTGTGTGTAACGGGCGAAATGCAAATTCCATCGTTCATATCGGCAAGTAAGATTTACATGGCGCCTGAATGGTCTGCCTAAATATTAGGCAGCGATGCCGCGCGCCTGGCAGTATGCGTTTCATGATTTTCCCTGCTAGATCAAGTAGATATAGTCGCTATCCTGTTTGCACCCTTCTGCATGTCCTACAAAAAAATTCTGCGTAATTTTTCCATTCAATATCAATTCATTTTTCTTGCACGCCACTTTATAAATTCTGAGTAGAAACAACTTCGGATTTTTCCGTGATGGTCTGCAATTTCGCATTTGAACCAATCCTGATTCGTGCTCCTCTTACCGGGCACTGCATATCATTAAAGCAATAAACATAAAGATTGCAGGATGCTTGCACTTTGTTCTGCAGTTTGTGTTCTGCAGTTTAAAAATTGTTGCCGGGCTCGCGATCGTTATATACAGCGATCACATAAAAATGGGGAATGGTGAAAACAATGATGTCGTTCAATGCAAACAGCAGGCACTCGCCGGATCCTGCACAAAAAATTTCATGCATAACATCTGCATCGTTGGCGCCGCATGATGGTGCTGGCTCATGATGAAGCTTAAACTTGGAATTTCCCGACCGGCCCCGGCTTATCTGGTGCCGCTGGCCTTGTTTGCGGGGGCGCTGACTTGCGTTCCGGCGTTAGCCATCGAGGGCGATACGGTCAAGGGAGATACATTTACGCCTTATGTCACGTATGGCGTCTATTACGATGCCAATCTGTTGCGGCAGCCGGATGCAGTCAAGCAAAGCGGCGCTGCGGTTTCCGATCGCTGGACACGCGCAGCGGCGGGCTTGCGCATCGATAAGGAACTCGGTCGACAGAGACTGACCGCAGATCTCTCAGCAAATCATTCCAGTTACGATCACTTCGATCAATTCAATAGCGACGGCAAGGATTTGCTGGCGAACTGGAAGTGGGTCGCAGGCAATCAGTTTTCCGGCAATGTCGGCACCAATTACTCCGAGGGTCTGACGCCATTTGATGATTACCGCAGTGTCGAGCGCAGCATCAGAACCCAGCAAAAGAACTATGTAGATGGCTCGTGGCGCTTTCATCCGAGCTGGCAACTCAACGCCGGCCACACACGCTACGACTTGCAATATGACTTGCCTGCGCAACGTCCATCCGAACGCAAGCTCGATATGACGGATGTCGGTGTCGATTATCTGGCACCCAGCGGCAACAAGGTCGGCGTCGTGCTCCGCCATATCGACGGGGATTACGAATATGCGTCGATCAATTCATATACCCAGAACGAGGTCAAAGCCAAGGTGGATTGGCAGCTCACTGGTAAAACGATGGTCCAGTTTCTCGGTGGCTGGGCCAAGCGCGAGTATGCGTCGAATCCGCAGCGCGATTCGACCGTGCCTAGCGCACGTGTCACGGCCTACTGGAAGGCCACCGGCAAGACGGCATTCTCGCTGGGCGTCTGGCGCGAACTGGGCGCGACCGATGATCTTGCTGCCAACTACGCACGCAATCAGGGCGTCAGCCTGGGCTCGACCTGGGATGCGACCAGAAAAATCAGTGTCGATGGCCTGATCCTGACCGAGAAGCGCGATTACAACGGTGTCGCGGTGATAGACGGCATCGCGCCATCGCAACGCGACGATCGCTATCGCAACGTAATGCTAGGCGTGACGTACAAGCCGACCACGCATTTCCGCATTCGTGCTGCTGCCTATAAAAGCACGCTGGATTCGAATGTCGCCTCGGCTGCCTACAAGACCAATGGCGTCCAGCTGACCACGCGTTATGAATTCTGACATCAGCCCCCTCAAGTATCCGATGGATATACCGGCGCGCAAGTTTTATCGGCGCCTGCTTGATCCGCTGATCGCGATCGGCTTGCTGTATCTGATTACCGTGCTGACCGGTCACGCCTTCAGTGACCGTCACGTGGTGTTGGCGATCCTGACGTTTTTCATCAGTTCCACCGTGTTCGGGTGGAGCGATCCCTGGCGCGATGTGTCTTCAAGTAATTTCCTCACGCTGGGAAAATCCATCCTCGGTGCATGGCTGGCTGTCACCATCCTGCTGGTATTTTTTGCGTATGTGGCCGGCCTGTCGACGCTGTTCTTCCAGCCTGAAACAGTGCTCTGGCTGGTGGTGACGCCTGCTGCATTACTGGCAGCCCAGATTGTCTTGCAAAAAGCCAGTTCCGGTTTGCGCCGGACCGGTACGCGCTCGGTGGTCATGGTCGGCGTGAATACATTGAGTTTGCAGCTGGCCGAGCGCGTCGATGAAAATCCGGATTTGTGCATGGAAGTCAGCGGCTTTTTTGACGACAGGGATAGTTCGCGCCAACCCGAAGAGCAAAAAGTTTCGCTGCTCGGCGGCATGGCCGATATCGCATCGTATGTGAGAAAACACAATATCAATACGATATTCATCAGCCAGCCGATCTCGGCGCAACCGCGCATCCGGAAACTGCTGAATGAATTGCAGGACACCACGGCATCGATTTATTTTCTGCCGGACATTTATGTATTCGACCTGATACAGGCGCGTTTCGACAGCGTGGCCGGCTTGCCGGTGGTGGCAATTTGCGAGTCGCCGTTTACCGGCATCAACAGCCTGGTCAAGCGCAGCAGCGATATTGTGCTGGCATCCATCATTCAACTCCTGCTGCTGCCGGTGATGCTGGGCATTGCGCTTGCAATCAAGGCGACCTCGCCCGGCCCGGTGATCTTCCGCCAGCGTCGCTACGGCCTGGATGGTGAAGAAATCATGGTCTACAAATTCCGCTCGATGACGGTTTGCGAAGATGGTGCGCGCGTCGTGCAGGCGACCAAAAATGACCAGCGTGTCACACCGATAGGCGCATTCCTGCGCCGTACTTCACTGGATGAACTGCCGCAATTCTTCAATGTGCTGCAGGGCCACATGAGCATCGTCGGCCCGCGCCCGCATGCGGTGGCGCACAACGAGTTGTATCGCAAGCAGATCAAGGGTTACATGCTGCGCCACAAGGTCAGACCCGGCATTACCGGCTGGGCGCAGGTCAACGGTTTGCGCGGCGAGACCGATACGCTGGCCAAGATGGAAGCGCGGATTGCCTACGATCTGGACTACCTGCGACGCTGGTCGCTGACGCTGGATCTGTGGATTATCGTGCGCACCATCAAGGTGGTCCTGAAGCGCGATAACGCATATTGACGGGCTATTCCGTTGCATCCGCAAGTCCTAACAATTCAAACAAATGGAGTGGAAAATGAAAACAATAAAACATGCAATGTTGATGATGCTGCTGGTCACCATAGGTAGCTGGGCGTCCGCGGCCGATGTCCCTCTCGGGCCCGGCGATGTATTGAAAATCACCGTCTTCGGCAACGCCGACCTTACGCTGGAAACCCGGGTTAGCGAAGCGGGCAGCATTTCCTACCCGCTGGTGGGTGAAGTCAAGGTTGGCGGCCTGTCGGCCAACGAGGCGGAAAAGAAAATTGCCGATCTGCTGGACAAGGGCGGCTTCATACGCAAGCCGCAAGTCAACCTGATCGTCACCGAGATGCAGAGCCAGCAGGTCTCTGTGCTGGGACAGGTCAACAAGCCGGGACGCTATCCGGTCGATGGCAAGCGCAGCCTGACGGACATCCTGGCGCTGGCCGGCGGCGTGAATGAAGAAGCAGGCGACAACGTGGTCCTGAGCCGTACCAGCGATGGCAAGGTGACGAAGGAAGTGATCGACATGCAGGAGCTTGTGCGCTCGGCAGATCCGGCAAAAAACCGTGAGCTGGCCGCCGGCGATTCGATCTTCGTCGAACGCGCACCGCGCTTTTACATTTACGGCGAAGTGCAAAAACCCGGTTCCTACAAACTGCAGCGCGACATGATGGTCCTGCAGGCGCTGTCTACAGGTGGCGGGCTGAGTCCGCGCGGCACCGAGCGTGGTGTGCGCATCAAGCGACGCGATGCCAGTGGCGTCCTGCAGATCATGAACGTCAAGCATGACGACCTGTTGAAGCCGGACGACGTCGTCTACGTGAAAGAGAGCCTGTTCTGAACGGGGCCCCAAAATGAATCCTGCACAAATCCTGCGCACCCTGCGTGCACGTTACAAGATCGTCCTGCTGTTGCTGATCGTGACAGTGGCTGCCGCATTTGCCGTCAGCCTCGTGATGACCAAGACCTACAAGGCGACGACTTCACTGGTGCTCAACAACAAGGGCATAGACCCGGTCACGGGCTTGAATGTGCCGGCGCAACTGATGCCCGGTTACATGCCGACCCAGGTCGATATCGTCAACAGCAAGATGGTGGCGCTGAAGGTGATCGACGACTTGAAGCTGGCCGAGAATGCTGAAGTCAAGGCGCGCTTTGCCAGCACCAATCATGCCCAGGCATCGATACAGGATTGGCTGGCCGATGGCTTGCGCAGCAATCTGAGTGTCGAACCGGCACGCGACAGCAGCGTATTGAACATCAGCTTCAAGGGCGACGATGCCGAATATGTTGCGCGGGTGGCGAATGCTTACGCCACAGCGTATCAGCAGGTCAGTGTCGATCTGAAGGTGGCACCGGCGCAAAAGGCCAGCGGCTATATCAATGAACAGATCAAGATTTTGCGCGAAAAATTCGAGGAGGCGCAAAACAGGATGTCCGCCTACCAGAAGGAAAACAATATCTTCAGCAGCGACAACAAGCTTGATGTCGAGACTGCGCGCCTCAACGAGCTGTCGAGCCAGCTGGTGATGGCGCAAGGGCAGTCGATGGAAGCATCGTCGCGCCAGCGCCAGGTACAAAGCAATGCCGGCGGCTCGCCAGATGTGCTGGCCAATCCGCTGATCCAGTCGCTCAAGTCCAGGCTGTCGGAGGCGCAGGCAAAATTTGCCGATACCTCGGCCAGGCTTAATGTCAATCATCCGCAGTATATCGCCGCCAAATCCGAAGTAGACAGCCTGCGCGCCAATCTGAACCAGCAGATAGGCCTGGCCTCGACTGGCGTGGCCAGCAATGCACGCATCCAGCAGCAACGCGAAGCCGAGGTCCGTGCGGCATTGAATGCGCAAAAGACCAAGGTGCTTGCGCTCAACAGTGCACGCGATGAATTGAGCGTGCTGGCCAATGAAATGGAAAACGCCAAGCGCGCCTATGAAACGGCTTCGCAACGCCTGACGCAAACCAGCCTGGAAGGGCAATCGATGCAGTCGGATGTCGCGGTGCTGACGGCTGCCACTGCGCCGCGCAGTCCTGCCGGACCACGGCTGTTGCTCAATCTGCTGGTGGCGCTCGTGGTGGGACTGATCCTCGGTATCGGCGCGGCCATCGCCATGGAACTGCTGGACCAGCGCGTGCGCTCGGGAGACGACCTGACGCTACTGTTCGGCTTGCCGCTCATAGGCGTCATCGAAAAAACAAAGCCGCTGAAGTTCAGGCCGCAGTCGCGCCTTAGCGGCCCGACCCCCGCTTGATGTGGATGGCCTGCATCTGCACCAGCAGCCTGAAATAACCCGATAGGAAATATCATGCTCAGAACATTGAACCAACTGCAGGATGCTGAAAAGCTCCAGTATCAAAAGACGCCGCGCCTGACGAGCAGCCAGATTGGCAGCATCCTGATCAACAGCGGCCGCCTCACTGCCGACGAAGCCGAGCGCATCCTGCAGGAACAGCGCACCGGCCGGCAGCGTTTTGGCGACGCTGGCATCGCACTCGGTTTGCTGACTTCCGCCGATATCGATTTCGCCCTGTCCAGCCAGTTCTCCTATCCCTACCTGATCAGAGGGCAAAGCACGGTCAGTGAAGAAGTGATTGCCGCCTACGACCCGTTCAGCAAGCAGGTAGAGGCTTTGCGTGCCTTGCGCAGCCAGCTCGTCATGCGATGGCTGGGTGCTAACCAGCAGCGCTCGGCAATCGCGATCACCAGCGCGGAACGCGGTGATGGCCGCAGCTTCATAGCCGCCAACCTGGCGGTGCTGTTTTCGCAACTGGGACAGCGCACCTTGCTGATCGATGCCGACATGCGCAATCCCCGCCAGCATCAATTGTTTGGTATCGAAAACCGCAGCGGACTTTCGGCGATTCTGTCAGGGCGCAGCGGCGTTGCCGATGTGCAGCGCATCCCATCGCTCGTCGATTTATCGATATTGCCGAGCGGCGCCATGCCGCCGAATCCGCAGGAACTGCTGGGCCGTCCGACATTTCCGCACATGCTGCGCGAATTCGGCGATGCGTTCGACGTGATCCTGATCGATACGCCACCCGACCATGACTATGCCGACAGCCAGACCGCGGCAGCGCGTGCCGGCGCGGCATTGGTCGTTGCGCGCAAGGACGTCAGTCATGCCGGTGCGGTCGGCAATCTGGTCGATACGATGAAGCAGACCGGCGTGATGGTGTTGGGCGCCGTGCTCAATGAATATTGATGCCGCAATGGTGAGCCCGCATGCACATTGAGCGCAACCATGAAACATTGAGCCTGGAGCTGATGGCCAGACATGATGTGCTGGTCGATCTGATCGGCTGCGGGCCATTCCATTACGTGGATATTCCGACGCACGGCAATATCGGCGATTTGCTGATCATGCATGGCACGCTGGCTTTCTTTCGCAAGAAGGGCCTGGCGCCCAAACTGATCGCACCGTATTTTGCCTACGATCCGCGCTGGATAGCAGCCGACGATGTGATCGTCTTTCATGGTGGCGGCAACTTTGGCGATCTCTATCCGTATTTTCAGGACCTGAGGGAAAGCATAGTCCGCAATCACCCGGAAAACCGGATCATCATCCTGCCGCAATCGCTGCATTTTTCCTCACCGGAAAAAATGACGCAGTCGGCACAACTGTTTCGCATGCACGCCGATGTGCATCTGTGCGTACGCGACCGGGTGTCGTATGCAATGGCGAAAGAATTTACCGATCGCGTCTATCTGCTGCCGGACATGGCGCACCAGCTTTATCCGATGCACGCCTCTTTCGCAGGCCGTGCCGGAGGAAGCTTGCGCATCAGCCGCGTCGATGACGAGAGCGCCAGCCCTGCCGTATTGCCGGATATGGAAATCACCACGGCCACCGACTGGCCGGCATTCGTCGGCCAACGCGAAGAGCATATCAACCTGTTCCGGCGCGCCATCGGCGCCTTCTTCCGGCGCGGCATGGGACGGCCGGCAAACGGCATTCTGGTGCGTTTGTGGATAGCGTATTCCGCCCGCCTGGTGGCAGATGCGGCGCAACTTTTTGCGCGGCATGAATTGATCGTCAGCGATCGCCTGCACGGCCACATTCTGGCTTGCCTGCTGCGCAGGAAAAATATCGTGGTCGACAACAACTATGGAAAAAATTCGCGTTACGTAGAGGCATGGACCGCCGACAGCGAACTGGTCATGTTGCAGAAATCAAATCCGGCGATGCCGATAGCGCGATCCGAGCTCGTGCCGGCCGCAATCTAAGGGGAAATTATCATGGCGACGATAGATGTATTACTGCCGGTCAAAAACGGCATCGACTTTCTGGCAGCCTCACTCGACAGCATCTGTGCGCAGACCTTCAAGGATTGGCGACTGCTGGTGCTGGATCACGGCTCCACCGATGGCAGCCTTGAAATGGCCGAGGATTATCATCGGCGCGATGCACGCATACAGGTGCACAGTTTTCCCGACGCCGAAGGACTGGCGGGGCTGCTCAATCGCGGCCTCGACATCAGCGATTGCAAATACGTGATGCGCCACGATGCCGACGATGTGTGTTTTGTCGACCGGATGGAAATCGTCCTGGCTGCCTTCAAGCGCCAGCCGGACTGCATCGCCATCAGCGGACAGTCGGAAGTCATCGATGGCGCAGGCGGGGTAAGCGGTAATATCAAAATGCCGATCGGCCGCCAGCGTGTCGCCGCTGCGAGTTTTTTTCGCAACCCGATTACCCATCCTGCGGCCATGATGAATTTTTCCGAAGTGCAGAGGTTGGGCGTGCGCTATGGGGTCGATTTTCTGAAGGTCTTGCCGGCCGACCAGCGCATCGAGGTAAACAGCCTGGCCGAAGATTACTTCCTGTTCGGCCAGCTGGCGATACTGGGAAAATGCACCAACGTGCCGACGCAACTGATTCAATACCGCTGGCATGGCAGCAATATCAGTGCGACCCGCTTCCGCGAACAGGT
>NZ_JAUSME010000092.1 GCF_030645555.1 Herminiimonas sp. | reverse complement strand
GTGACGCTGCAAGCGTATGTGATACCTTTCACCTACATGGTCGTCAAGTAAGCTGCACTCGCAAGAAGAAAAACGGGACCCTGCGTGGGTCCCGTTTTTTTTGGGCAGCAGAACAGGCCGGTAAATGGAACTTTGTTTGCCGGCAATCGATCTGACAGCTTGAACACTCACAAGGGCCAGACATGAATCAAGAACTTGTTTTAGACAATACGCTGCAATCGGCAAAAAATCTCGCCTGGTGGCTGTATATCGCCCACGCTGCCAGCCTGATATTTTCGCTGGGTTTATTTTCCTTCATCCCGCTGATCATCAATTACGTCAAGCGTGAAGATGCGGCCAATACCTTTGTCTACAGCCACCACGGCTGGCAGATACGTTCGTTCTGGTGGTATCTGGTGTGGATGACGCTCGGCGGTATTTTGTTCCTGACCATTTTCGGCATTCCGGCAGCCTTCCTGGTCTGGGCCCTGGCCTGGCTATGGAAGCTCTATCGCGAAATCAAGGGCATCGTCGATTTGAACGACAACAAGACCATGCCTTGAGTGCGCAGAACTTCATCAATAAAAAAGCATCCATCCGGATGCTTTTTTATTTCGTTATTTTTGCTTTCCTCACAGCTTCAATCAGCTCAAGAACTGATCCCTGCACGAAAATCAGTACACGCTGCCTGCAATAGGCAAGACTGGTTTGCTTTCTCGCTTAAATTTACTTATGCTGTAAATCAAAAGACGAGTAAGGAATCGCAGCCTGGGTTATTGCAATTCGCAGGAAGTTTAAAAAAAAACAGGCTTTAGCAACATCCGGCTTTATTCAGTAATCCGATCACTTGCTTCATTCATCGCGATGAATACTTTTGGCCCAAGACAGGTTGAGGCATCCAGCTGGCGCCGCTGGCTCAGCGAAGCATTGCACTTATCCAGCCAGCATTTCATACTGAATGTCGTCCTCGTTCTTTTCACACTCGGTGTGGCCAGCCAGTTCCCTGCACTGGTGCTGACGATTATTTCTCCCGTCCTGGTCGGCGCCTTTGTCCTCGTGGCATATAGCGCAGATGCATCCATATCGATTGCAAAGATACTCAAATCATCGCCCTTGTCCCTGTTGCGCATCCTGTTTTGCTCGACAGCTACGGTACTGACGCTGAGCATGTCGATGTTCATCATTCTTCTTATTATTCAAGGCAGCGCTATTCCCTCCGGAGAGCCCTCTGTCTATGTTGAGAAATCGCATGAAATTAGTGAGTTCATGACAGGGTCAAAGGCGCTGTTTTCCATCGGCATCTGGTTACTGGTGATCCTGCCCTGGTTTGCAATCCCGCTCATCGTATGTACCGATCTTCCGCTTAGGCTGTGTCTGGATCACACCTTCAAGGCTTTCAATCAAAACAAATTTGTTGTCATCGTCGTCTTTGTCTGTGCCTTGTTATTGATGGCCGGTGCCCTGCTCCACGGTCTTACCGTGGTGCCGCTGTATCCTATATTAGGTGGCATTCTGTACGCCTCGTACCGACACATTTTCCTCGGCCTTCCACCACTGAAAACTGCCAGTGCAAAGGTAAAACTGCCGGGCTTCGTGCGCAGTCTGCAAGGCAAGTAGACTTGCGATAACAAGGCCATGCCTCAAGTACACCTAGCGTCATCAATAAAAAAGCATCCTGATGGATGCTTTTTTAATTTTATGCTACACAGCTTTAAACGGCGACCGCTGCTTCGGCATCATTCTTTACTACCAGCGGCACAACCGGATGCCAGCACGCCAAACGCTCACCACCAGCAGAAACAATTGCCGGTCTCTCTCTCAAACAACGCTCGCTCGCATTATCGCAACGCAGTGCGAAGCTGCAACCCGGCGGCAATGCAGCGAGATTTGGCGGTGCACCGCGCACAGCCGGCAAAGGCTTGCCGCGATTATCATGACTGACCGTCGATGCCAGCAAACCCGCCGTGTAAGGATGACGCGGTGTGGTGACGATACCTTTGACCGTGTTTTCTTCGACAATGCGACCGCCGTACATGACCGCGATGCGATCGGCGACTTCGACGGCTGCGCCTATGTCATGCGTGACAAAAATGACGGACATGCCTGTCTCTTTTTGCAATTCGCGCAGCAGCAGCAAAATCTGGATCTGCACCGATGCGTCGAGCGCCGTCGTCGGCTCGTCGGCCAGCAAAAGTTTCGGCTTGCAAGCCAGCGCCAGCGCAATCATCGCGCGTTGCCGCATGCCGCCCGACAGTTCATGCGGGTAGGCATCGTAGCGACGGCGCGATTGTGGAATCTGTACCCGATCCAGCATCTGCAAGGCGCGTTGCATCGCAGCGTCCTGACTCACAGCTTCGTGAGCACGTATCGCTTCGGTAATTTGCTGGCCTACCGTATAGACCGGATCGAAAGCCAGCCCCGGCTCCTGAAAAATCATAGAAGTCGTGCCGCCGCGATACATCTCCAGCGCGCGACCTTTCAATGCCAGCACATCCTGTCCATCGACTTCGATCTGGCCGCTGATACGCGTCGTGCGCTGCGGATGCAGGCGCAACAAGGTACGCAAGGTAACGCTCTTGCCGGAACCGGATTCCCCCAGCAAACCCAGTACTTCTCCAGCCTGCAAATCGAAGCTGACATGATCGAGCGCATTGGCGCGCCGGTTGCCGTGAAACTCCACGCTTAAATCGCGTACTGATACCAAAGGCTTGTTCATGCAGCCACCTCTTCGATTGCTTTCGTGTGGCCGGAAACCGGATCGTTCATATGACATGCGACTGCGTGTCCTGCGCCATTCGCAACCTGCAATAGCGCAGGGATTTGCGCTGAGCAAACAGCTTCTGCATGCGGGCAACGTTCGCGGAAGCGACAACCACTAGGAGGATTAATCGGATTCGGTGGGTCGCCAGCCAGCGGTGAATGCTGGGTACGATTGTCCGGATCCATAGACGGCACGGCCGACAATAAAGCAGTCGTATAAGGATGACGTGCGCTGCCATAAATCTGCTCGACCGGCCCCATCTCAACCACCTGCCCCATGTACATCACCATCACATCGTCACTGATGTAATGCACGACGTGCAAATCATGCGAGATGAACAGATAAGTCAGATCGTGTTCAGCCTTCAACTCCTGCAGCAGATTCAAGACTTGTGCTTGCACCGATTTATCCAGTGCCGCCACGGCTTCATCGAGGATCACCAGACGCGGCTGAAATGCCAGCGCACGTGCGATGTTGACGCGCTGGCGCTGGCCGCCCGACAGTTCATGCGGGTAACGCGCTGCGAATTGCGCAGGCTCCAGACCGACGCGTGCCAGCAAGGCGCGCGCACGCGCGTTCGCAGCCTCCTTCGATACGCCATGTACCAGCGGGCCGTAAGCTACGGTATCGCCTATCGTCAGGCGCGGATTGAGCGAAGCGAAAGAATCCTGGAACACCATCTGCAGATTGCGGCGGAATTCCTTGAACTCGATACCGCCGAATTCAGCCACACCGTCGCCATCGAAAATCATGTTGCCGCTATCCGGGTTGATCAAGCGCGCGACCAAGCGTGCGGTCGTCGATTTGCCGCAACCGGATTCGCCGACTATGCCTAGCGTCTTGCCCTTGGCAACCGAGAAGCTGACGCCATCAACGGCATGCACGAATTTTTTCTCGCGCTGCAAAATGCCGCCGCGTACGGGAAAATATTTTTTCAAATTCTTGACCACCAGCAGCGGCTGCGCAGGACCACCGCGATCAACTGGATTAGCTACAGGAAGGTTCATGTCATCAGGTTTCATCGGCGGATATCCATGGCTGAACGAACGCCGTCTGCCAACAAGTTAAAGGCAATCGACGTCATGAAAATAAACAAGCCTGGCAATGCGGCAACCCAGGGATTGCGGAAAATTGCCGAGCGCAAGGTGTTGAGCATCAAGCCCCACTCCGGTTCAGGCGGACGTACACCCAGACCCAAGAACGACAAACCTGCTGCGAGTATCATGCTGACACTGAGCAAACCGGTGGCATACACGAACACCGGTCCCAGCACATTGCCGAGCACATGTACGCGGATGATAGAGAACGCACTGGCACCGCTCATGCGTGCCGCTTCGATGTAGTCGAGCTTGCGTACTTGTGTGGTGACGCTTTCTGCGACACGCACGATCTGTGGCACGAATACCAGCGTAAGGGCCAGGATGCTGTTGCTCATGCCAGGTCCAAGCGCGCCGGAAATCGCCACCGCCAGCAATACTGATGGGAACGCGTAGAACACATCGAGTACGCGCATGATGATCATGTTGAGCTTGCCGCCCACATAACCGGCCAGCAGACCGATAGAGGTGCCGATGCCGAATGCAGCCAGCACCGGCAGCACGCCCATCGTCAATGACAATCGTCCGCCATACATCAGGCGCGTCAGCATGTCGCGACCGAGTTCATCGGTACCGAACCAGTGCCCTTCGCTGCCGATAGGCAGCAGGCGCCGTATCATGCTGCCCTTGAATGGATCCGTCGATGACAGCCACGGTGCAAACACTGCGGCACCGACGATCAGCAAGATCACCAACGCGGCACCCATTGCCACAGGGTCGCGCAGCAGTTGACGTAGAACCGTGGTCCAGTAACCGCGCGGTTGCGCTGTCACGACAGGCATCGCCGGTTGCGGAAAAAATTGTATAGAAGAAGCCATGGTTTAACCTTTCAAGCGCTTTTCAGCGACCCATGCGGGGATCAAGTAGCGGTTGCAAAATGTCGACCAGCAAATTGAGTGCGACGAAGAACATGCACAGCACGAGTATCGTGCCTTGCAACAGCGGCATATCGCGCTGGAAGATGGCGGTATTGAGCAGGAAGCCGGTACCCGGCCAGGCGAAAACGGTTTCCACCAGTATCGAACCGCCCATCAGGTAACCAATTTGCAAACCAGTGACAGCCAGCACAGTGGGTGCGGTGTTCTTGGCGATGTGGCGGAAGATCGCGCCATTGCTGAGACCACGTGCACGCAGCGCGACCACAAATTCCTGCTCCAGCATTTCAGCGACCAGTGCACGCACGGTGCGTGTGATGATGCCCATAGGGATCACCGATAGCGTGATTGCCGGCAATACCAGATAGCGGAAATGCTCGAGGTCCCATGCCCAATCAGACGAGCCGCCCGGTCCGGCGCCCATCGCGGGAAACCAACCCAATTGAGTTGAAAAAATAATGGTCAGCACCAGACCCAGCCAGTAATGCGGCACGCTCACACCGATCACGGAGATAAACGTGGCGATACGATCTATCCAGCTGCCGTGCCAGTAACCGGCCAGCGCACCCAGGATGCAACCGGCGAGCACGCCGGCAAGACCAGCGACGCCGGCCAGCAGTAGCGTGTTGCTGACCGCGCTCATGACTTCAGTGACCACTTCGCGGCCCGAAGCGATCGAGGTACCCAGATCGCCCTGCACCGCGCGCAACAGCCACATGCCGTATTGCACCGGCACCGGCTTGTCGAGCCCGTAGGCGCTCTTGAGCGCGGCAATCACATCCGCAGGTGCATCGGCAGGCGCGATCGCATTCAGCGGATCGCCAGGCGCCAGGTACACCAGCATGAAAGACAACACCGTCACACTCAAGGCAATCGGAATCGCGTAAAGGAGGCGTTTCAAAATATAAGAGAACATGGACAGCTTTCAACAATACAAGCATCAGAAAAACAGCGATTGCAAACAGCAATGAAACGCTAAAACAGGGGCGAAGCACAGATGCAGGCTGCCTCGCCCCGCGGTATTACATGCGGATCGTGGTCAGATCCTGGAACCAGTGCTGCGCCTGCACGAAGCCTTTTACTTTCGGCGAAATCGCGTGCGGGTTCACGTCATGCACGACCCACAGCATCAATGCATCGTCGACCATGGTCTGGTGCACTTGCGCCAGCAGCTTGTCTTGCGTCTTGACGTCGAAGCTGGTGCGTATCTGATTCAGCGTTGCATCCATCTTCGGATTGGCATAGCCGCCCCAGTTGACGCCGTTCGGCGCGATATAGCGGCTGTCGACAAAACGCGTCAGCGCGTAGAAAGGATCTGCCGTCACGTAACCGAGGTTGATGGCGGTCACACCCTTGCTGGCGTTGATGTCGCCCTTGGCACCGCTGCGCCATTTCAGGTACAGGGTTTCCAGTTCGACGACTTCAAATTCGATCTGGATGCCGATCTCGGCCAGGCTTTGCTGGATGTATTCATTCATCGGCAGCGACAGCATCTGACCGGTGCCGCCCTGGGCGATCGCAATCTTCGCTTTCAAGGGCTTGCTCGGGCCGTAACCTGCCTGCGCCATCAAGGCACGTGCTGCAGCGAGGTCATACTTGATCTTGAAGGTCGGCTTGCCGAACCATGTGCTGGTCGCATCCAGTTGACCCACTGCAGGCACTGCCAGGCCATTCATCAGCGCCACGATGCCTTCACGATCGATCGCCAGATTGGCAGCCTTGCGCACCCGGATGTCGGTCCATGGCGAACCCGGGAAGGTGCTGAAGTGATACGGCCATACGTGCGGCGTGACGTTCTTCACCAGCTTGAAGCCGGAAGACTTCAATTGCGGCAGCACATCAGGCGGTGGCGTTTCAATAATGTCGACCTGGCCGTTGAGCAAGGCATTGGCGCGGGTCAGCGCATCAGGGATAGGCAACAGGACGATGCGATCGGTTTTGGCGATGCGGGTCTTGTCCCAGTATGCGGCGTTCTTGACCAGTTCAGCGCGTTCGCGTGGCACCAGCTTGTCCAGCTTGAAAGGACCGGTACCCGAAGCCTGCGAGGCAAACTTGTTCCAGTCGCGGCCGACTTTTTCCCACTGTGCCGGGCTGGAAACCAGGAACCATGGCAACTGGTAAGGGAACAGTGCATCGACATCCTTGGTCGTGATTTCGACGACGTAATCGCTGACCTTTTTATAGGAAGCGATCGATGGAATGCGCGGACGGACCTGGGCACTTTGCTTGGCATCGAACTGCGGCGATTTGTCGGCCAGGACTTTATCCAGGTTCCAGATCACGGCATCGGCCTTGAAGTCCGAGCCGTCATGGAATTTCACGCCCTGACGCAGCGTAAAGGTCCACTTCTTGTTGTCTGCCGGATCGACTTTCCAGGCGGTCGCCAGGCCGGCAATCAGCTTGCCCGGACGCGAGTCTATATTCGCTTCCCATGCCACCAGCGGATCGTAAATGGTGTGGCCGGTGAATTGATAGGCACCGGCACCGCGATCAGGCTGGCCTGTAGTCAGCGGAATGTCCGCCATTGAAATACCGTAACGGGCAACCGTTTCGGCGTGCAGACCCGAGTGCAGCGAGAGGGCTAGAGGAACAGCCGTCAGCAAGCGGGGAATCCATTTATACGAACGCATGGCAATCTCCATTTAAAGGACACAAAAAGGATGTGACATGTCAGATATAAGCATGTCGCATGCCAGTTCGTCGCTTTATCGGAAAATCCCAATAAAAATGCGCTTATCAGAGCATTTTGGCTACGGTCGAAGTCAGCTGCCGGTTCTCTTTGTCAGAGTTCGTAAGATGCCTGTAAGCAAAAGCACCGTTTTGGAACAAGCCTGCCCCATCATGGGAAACAGATGTGTAATTGCCATCGATTTGCATGGAACAGGCAGATTTTTTCGCGCACAAGCCTGGCTGCGCTATCGCGGAAATAAAAAAGCATCCTGATGGATGCTTTTGTTTAGAGTGCGGCAAACGCCTGTTTGATATCGGCTATCAAATCATCGGGATCTTCCAGTCCGATGTTCAGGCGCACCAACTGCCCCTGATGCGGCCAGTTGTCGCGCATGTTCTGCATCCGGTACGGCACGCACAGGCTGTTGGCGCCGCCCCAGCTGAAACCGATCTTGAACAGTTGCAGGCTGTCGACAAAACGAGCGGTCTGCGCTTCACTGTAACGCGGGTCGAACAATACGGAAAACAAGCCGCCGGCAGCGGTGAAGTCACGCTGCCAGATGTCATGTCCCGGGCATTCCGGCAGTGCGGGATGCAGGACGGTGGCAATCTCCGGCCGCGTCTGCAGCCAGACTGCAATCTTGCGCGCAGCGGCATCGTGCGCATCGAAACGCAGCTTCATCGTCGGCAAACTGCGCAGCACCAGATAACTGTCATCGGCACTGACGCCAAAGCCGAGCCGCATGTGCGCCAGTTCCAGGCTGTGCTGCAAGGCTGGATCCTGCGTGATGACCGCGCCCATCAAGACATCCGAGCCGCCGGACTGATACTTGGTCAGCGCCTGCATCACGATATCGACGCCCAGATCGAATGCGCGCAAGGCGATCCCGGCCGACCAGGTATTGTCGAGCGCAACCAGCACGCCTTTGGCATGCGCCGCCTGACAGATGGCAGGCAGGTCAGGCACTTCCATCGACACCGAGCCCGGCGCTTCGGTCCAGATCAGTCGGGTGTTCGGCAGGATCAGTTCGGCGATGCCGCTGCCTATCAAGGGATCGTAATAACGTGCGCCTATGCCGAAATCCTGCGCCAGCCAGTTGGCCAGTTCGCGATTCGGATTGTAGACATTGTCAGGGATCAGTACATCGTCACCCGCCTTGAGGAAGGCAAAGTCGACCATCGCGATTGCCGACAAGCCGCTGGGCGCCAGCAGGCAATGCTTGCCGTCTTCTATCGCGGCCAGGCGTGCTTCGAGCGTGAAGGTGGTCGGCGTGCCGTGCAAGCCGTAGGTATATGCAGTCTTGTCCTGCCAGTTGCGCGAGCGCATGCTGGCCACATCCTTGAACAATACCGTCGATGCGTGATGTATCGCCTGCGGCAATGCGGCGAAACCTGCGGGTGCTACATAATCATTGTGGATCAGGGCGGTCTGGAACGAGGGGCGATCAGTCACGCGAGTCTCCAGTGATTAATTACGGTTTGCCAGCCTTGGCCGCAGCTTTTTTGCCATTGCGCGCTGGCGTCGCGGGCTTGAGCGGCACCACTTTCAGCGAAAACGGTTTGGTGAAGGAACCGTCAGCCGACATCCAGCTGCCCGCCAGGATATCGCCTTCCAGCTTGCCATCCCATTGGCCGGAAATATTGGTGCCGTTCTCGGATTCTTCCATGAACAGGATATCGCCTTCGATTTCACCCGCCAGCAGGATCTGCGCGGTATTGCCGAAGATGAAATATTCACCTTCTATGCCCTCATCGATTTCTGCCTTGGGGCGTATCTGGACTTGCACATTCACGTCGCCCAGGGTGCCGCGCAAAAGCACAGGCTTGAGGAAAAGCGCGGGGATGGCCGGTGCTGCTGGAGACACTGCCACCGCGGGCGCCTCAGGCGTCGCCGCAGTCGGTGTCGCTACCGGCGCCTTGGTCGCAGCAGCTACGCTGCCGCTGGAACATGTCAGCGCGGCGATCAGCGTCACGGCAAATAAACCTTGCATCATCATGCCTCCGCCCACAGGTCATGCGCATCGGCTGCCGTGATCTTGACATCGACGAATTCGCCGACCTGCAATTTCAGGTGCGGCTCGTACGGCGGCTTCACATAAACCACGCCATCGATTTCCGGCGCATCGGCGCCTGAACGGGCGGTCGCCTCACCGGTACGACTGACGGCATCGACCAACACGCGCATCGTCTTGCCGATTTTTGCCTGCAGGCGTTTTTTCGAGATTTCTTCCTGCAGCAGCATGACGCGGCCGCGGCGTTCTTCACGCACTTCTTCCGGCACTGCATTCGGAATATCGTTGGCGGTAGCGCCTGCTACCGGCGAATAGGCAAAGCAGCCTAATCGATCGATTTCCGCTTCCTTCAGGAAGTCGAGCAGGTATTCAAATTCCGCTTCCGTCTCGCCCGGGAAGCCGGCAATGAAAGTCGAGCGTATCGTCAGATCAGGACACATCGCGCGCCAGGCCTGGATGCGCTCGATATTCTTTTCGCCGCTGGCCGGGCGCTTCATGCGCTTCAACACATCCGGATGCGCGTGCTGCAGCGGCACATCCAGATACGGCAGGATCTTACCCTCGGCCATCATAGGAATGATCGCATCGACATGTGGATACGGATAGACGTAATGCAGGCGCACCCAGGCGCCGTACTGTGAAGCCAACTCACCGAGCGCCTCCACCAGTTGCGTCATGTGCGTCTTGACCGGCTTGCCGTTCCAGAAGCCCATGCGGAATTTGACATCCACGCCATAGGCGCTGGTGTCTTGCGAAATGACCAGCAATTCCTTGACGCCGGCCTTGAACAGGTTTTCCGCCTCCATCATCACATCGGCTATCGGGCGCGATACCAGATCACCGCGCATCGACGGGATTATGCAGAAGCTGCAGCGGTGATTGCAGCCTTCGGAAATTTTCAGGTAGGCGTAATGTTTCGGCGTCAGCTTGACGCCTTGCGGAGGCAGCAAATCGAGGAAAGGCGCATGCGGCTTGGGCATGTGCAGATGCACCGCATCCATCACTTCGCCCAGCGCGTGCGGGCCGGTCACGGCCAGCACTTTCGGATGCACCTTGAGGATGATGTCGTCGCCGGCAGCATCCTTCTTCGCGCCCAGGCAGCCGGTGACGATGACCTTGCCGTTTTCATGCAGTGCTTCGCCGATTGCATCCAGCGATTCCTGCACGGCGGCATCGATGAAGCCGCAGGTATTGACGATCACCAGATCCGCACCGTCGTAGGACTTGGCGGTGTCATAGCCTTCGGCGCGCAACTGGGTAAGAATTTGTTCTGAGTCGACCAGGGCTTTCGGGCATCCGAGGGAAACGAAGCCGATTTTTGGTGTTGCTTGAAGAGCATTGGTCATAGCGGGGCGGGTAAAAAGCGTGGAGTTTGGTGCAAACTAAGCGAAGCCGCTATTGTACCCTTTTGCCCGCCCCGCCTGCCACTTGGCGTGGCGCGCGGGGCCGGGTGCCGCCACATCCTGTTTTACTTGTTGTTTTTATCGCCAGGCGGAGCCGGTGGCGCGAAAGGAAAGGCACCGAACATGTTCTTCGACTGGGTCTGCATCTGCTCCTGCATCTGCACGAACAGGC